>NZ_KV827857.1:305286-373288 GCF_001836235.1 Bacillus sp. HMSC036E02
ATTAGGATCTAAAGTATGGGTAGAAGGTTACGGAGAAGCTATCGCTGGAGATACTGGTGGTGCAATTAAAGGTAACCGTATTGATATCTTACTTGGATCAGATAGCGCTGCTCAAAAATGGGGACGCAAAACTGTTAAAGTGAAAATTTTAAAATAACCAATGACTGCTAAATTACAAGCCGGTTCTCTTTATTGAGAGCTGGCTTTTATTTATTTATAATACATATAAGGAGGCTATGCCCATGAATGTACAAGCAAAAGTAGACTGGATTGGTACGCCAAAACCGTACATATATAAAGATGAAGTAACATATAACGCTACGTCTATTGATTTCTCACTCGCTGGCGATGATAACCGCTATAAGTTAATTGTGCTCAAGTCTGAAAACAATACACATTACAAAATTGTGCAATATGGAATAAAACCAGGCTCTCAAAAGCCATTTCCTATCGACATTCCATTTGAACAAAACATGTTACCAATTATAGAGCAGATATTACATGATCCATATGTACAAGCGATACTAAAGGAAACGCACTCATAATTGTAAAAAAATATATCAACGATTTTTCAATTATATCTATCATAACTTACGATATATCAACGGTTCAAAACGAAATATCGATTTAGCTACAAAAAAAGAAGCTGTTCAAATATTGAACAGCTTCTCTCATATTAACGAGTTGGACCAGATACATCTTCTGATTTCAACGTATTATTTGCACCAAGAGAATGATACAGCATCTTTCCATTTCCATTCACAGTTACAATATGTTCGTTATTAAAACTTTTGAACTTCACAGATCCATCACCGTAACGAATATGATACTCTTCATATGTCGTTACTTTATATTTCGTATCACTTTGACGCTCTACATTACGAACTTCCATTGTTAATAAGTCTTCTGTAATTCCTTTTTTGTGTAAATACTGTATATAATCACGGTCTTCCTTATACGATTTCCCACTCTTATCATAATTCTTTTCAATTAAACTAAAATCATTTAATGAAATTGCACGTACGTTATCATAAATATGATTTCTTACAAATTCACCCACTGCTGAACTTGATGTTTCTTTCGGGAATTTTAAATAATACGTGCTTTGGTCTCCAATTTTAACACTTTCAGATTTCATCACACCAAAATCAGTAGTTTTCTCTAAATGTACTTCTACTGTTTCATCTGTGGATACAGGACCAAGCTTATAACTTCCATAATTTAATTTTCCACGTTTTTTCCCATTCACAAATACAGTTGCATCACTTTCATCAGAAGAAATGCTTACATACTTGCCTTCAAGCGATAAATCCACTTTCACCTTCTCGCTCTGTTCATCCGCTAGATCTACTTCTTTCTCTGTTTCTAATTCAGTCAGTTCTGTCTTCGCCGTTGCCTTTACAACATATGTACCTGGGAAGTATGGCCCCAACTCTTTCGAAGTTTTATCACTAGAAAGCTCTGTTTCTTTTTTGTCATTCACATATATCTCTGCATTTTTTGCAGTTGTACTAATGCTCATATAATAAGATTTCATGCTAAACTTATACTTTGGATATAAGAACCACTCTTTTCCCTCTTCTACTATTTCCCCGTCCTTAAATGAAGATTTATCTTTAGTTAACTTTTGATCTACTGTCTCTTTCTGTAAATAAGACAGTAATTGTTTGTTGTAAGAAGGATTCTCTTTTAAATAACGCATGTACGCTTTAATATCCTCTGTCTTAATCTTTAAGCTTGAATCATTCGCTTTTACAAACTCATCAATTGCATTAATATCTTTCTTTTGGAATGCTTCAATCATTACATTTACTTGCTTTTCTTTTGAAAACTTATATGCTCCAAATTTATATGCCCCAAATAATAATGCAGCAATAGCAGCAAAACCAATGATCAAAAATAAATTTTTCTTACTTTTCACTGATTTTGTCTCGCTTTGTAATTCTGTATATGAAGCAGCAGTGTTATCAACGATTACTTCTACTTTACTCCCACACTCCGGACAAAAGTTCAAATGGTCTGCAACGTTCTTTTTACATGTTCCACAAAACTTCAACGTGCTCTCCTCCTATTTTTTAGCTAATTTCATTCCAGCAAATGTCGCTACATATGTCACAATCAAGCTAAACAAAGTTAAATATATAAATGAATTTTGCATAGATAATACCGTTCCACTTGTTCCAAATAAACCTGTTACCGTTCCTGAAACATTAATTTGGAACTTAGAAATCATATTCATTACAATCATCATAATTGTGTAAGAACCACTACATACCGCTAATGTAATATATATATTGGCAGTCGGTAATTTAGCTAACTTTCTTCCCGCTCTAAACATAAAGAACAATGGAATAATAAGCAGTAATAAACCATAATGGAATACGTTATTCACTTTATCAAATTCTGCAAGGCTTTCCTCATTTACTCCTTTTGAAATCAATATCTCTCTAAGCTCTACGCCATTTACAGAGACGCCTGATATAAATGAAAACGATAGTGTGCTCTCATATGTATTTGATTTCTTACCCATTCTAGTAAATTCTTTACTAAGTGCTGGACTTGATACTTCTAACGGCGCAAAATGAGCCATACTCCATAATTGAGGTGTTAACTCTAATGCTAATAATGTACTTTCAGATTTTAAAGTTGTTATTTCTTTTAATGGTTCAATACCGTCTTCCTTACTTACTAACGCCATAATACAAACCGCTACCGCTGTTACTAAAAGTCCTTTTATCATAGCTGAAACACCGTAATACACAGACGCTCCATATGGCATTAACTCTTGAAATGCTACTGCCATATTGTTTTTGCTTGTATGAGCAATAAATCCTAATAAGGTAAATAATGTCCCACATACAAAACCACTCAATAAACTCTTAATCGCTGAATAGCCAACCGTAATCTTACCTGCTTCTGAGAATGGAATTGCAAAAGATTGTGATGCTATAAAACTTATAATGAATAAAAAGACGCCATAAATAATACCAACTGTTGCTGCCATAAAGATTTGATCTTTAATCGTTTTCGCAACATGCTGTTTCCCTAACCAAATTCCTGTACCAGCGAAAATAATAAATGGAATGATTAATAATAATGTAAATGGAGTATGCCAAGATAAAGAAAATATCAATCCACTATCATCGTTAGCTGTAAAACCAAGTAAATGGTAACTTAACATCGTAGAAGTTGCACTCGAATAAAAACTTGGCAACATTTCTAATTCTTTTGCAAATTTGCTAAACATCTCACTTAACATAGAAGCAAATAATAAACTACCAATCCAACCAGCAATTAACATGAGAATACTTGCAACAGCCCCACCAATAAAACCTTTTTGTAAAACGGCTTTATCTGCTTTAAATTCAACTTTAGGAGTACCATCCATTGTAGGCAATTTTACAGATTGTTCTTTTTTCTTCACAACAGATAAAGAATACCCACACTTTTGACAATATAAATTTTTTTGAGCATTTTCACTGCCACAACCTTTGCAGTATTTTGCAGTATCTTTTTCTAATGTTACTGCATCTATAGCTCCTGCAATCTCCATACTACCTTCATTTGGGCAATAATTTACTTCTTCACCATGTTGTTTTCCACATGTGCGACAATACATTTAATTCACTCCCCACTTTGCTTAATTCCACAAACTGGACAGTAAGTAGAGTTTTTATCGATATGCTCATTACATGAAATACAATTTACCGTTTCACCTTCATTTTCTACTGCTAACATCGGGTTAGGTTTTCCACACGAACCACAAAACTTATCATTTATTGATAAAGGTCCACCACATTCACATGTAGCTTTTTCACCTTGTTGTTTTTGCAATTCAACAATGCGCTTTCTTGCTTGATAAATAGCTACATCAAATTCTTGAACTGGAGCAATCATTTCTTTTAAGCTCGCTTCATTTACTCCACTTCCTCTTAATTGAACATACACTTGCTGCCCAACCTCTAATAGAACCTCTGCTTTTTTCTGCATTTGCACTTGCATTCCTTTTTTCAATTGAGCAATTTCTTGTGCAACTTGCAACTTCATTTTCCCTTGTTCTATTCCTTCTTGTAACTTATTCATCCCACTACCTAACTTCGTCTGTAAATCTGACAAATTATTTCTCCCCCTATACGTATATATTAATATATGAAATTAACATTTTATATATTACCATGATTTTCAAGTTATGTAATCCAAATTTCATTTTTTCTGTTTTGAGCATTTTTTGTTTATAATGGTAAAGGAAAGAAATATGTGTACGGAGGAATATTATGCTGCAACACTCAATTACGAAAGATGAAATTATGATGATTGCGAATGAGTTCGTTCAAGGACTAGATCCACAGCAAACAGCTGATCAGGAACATGTCGCTACAGCTCGGCACCTATATCGTAGTGGTGTTGTCTACAACGTTGACTTTGATGGTTATACACTATCAGGAACTGTAGATGCGGAAGGCAACGTATATAGCGTTCATATTCCGATTCGTAATGTCGCTGAAAGTTATTGTGATTGCTTCGCACCAACACAATGTGAGCATATGCTCGCTGTATTACTATCTGCAGCGTCTAGTTTCGGGCAAGTAGGAGATGTATTAACTTTATTTAAAAATAATACGAGACCTTCCCTTCCTCCTATTCGAACTGCAAGACAAGTATTGCAATCATCAGCTTTTGAAGAAACGGATTATAAAAGTTGGGAATCATATTTTGAAAAAGAATATGAATCATTTAAAAAAGAACAAGCTCGCCTTACTTATAAACAAATGTATTTTCTTATGAGTATCTTTACAGATTTCTATACGAAGCTTGAGCGGAAAGCTCCGCGCGTCATCGCCATACATGAATTATTCAGGTTACATGCAGCAATTTACTGCTTTCAAAAATTATTAGAAGAAATTCAGGCATTCGAAGCAAACAAAACGTATTCTTATCACCAACCTGTTAATGTCATTCGCCTATTTGTAGACAAAGTGGAATCCATCGTTCGGGACTTACAATCAGAAGCGATTCCTTCAGAGTCTGAAATAATTTTGCAAGAAACAGCTCGTCTCGTTCATGAAGTATTCTTCTCTACCGACACTTATACGCAAGAGCGATTTTTCATTTATCGTCACATATGGAGTGAACTTTTAAACAATAAAGAGAAAATACAAGAAGAAGAAAAACGAATCGATACGAAAATCAATCCACTATCCAAAGCGTTAGCGTCTTCCCATCTTCTCTTTTTGAATGACGAAGATCTACTAGCGATGGACTTACTAAAAAAACAGCCTGCTTCTGTTGTGAGTCTATACTTCTATTGGTTAGAAGAACTATTAAGTGCCATGCAATGGGATCGTGCAAAAAACTGGCTTTCCTTTACGTATAAACAAGTAAAGAAAACGATCCAAGATCACGAAAATACGCTTTTCATAAAAGATATCGTTCGGCTATTTGTAATCATGTATGAAACATACGCAACACATACAAATGAACAAGCTGGTTTTGAAATGATTTTACAAGAACTATTACCGTATAGTTTCACAAACTACGAACAGTACGTACTCGCGAAAAAACAGTATCGCACATGGGCAGAGCTTCATCTCTTATATGGATTTGAGGCAATTGAACTGTTGAAAGAGCCACTGAAAGATATTGAAAAAGAAGCGCCAGAAGTGGCACTTCCTCTTTACCATCTTGCTGCTGTAGAGGCGATTGAAGAACGAAATCGTAAATCATATAAACGTGCAGTTCGTTACTTAAAGAAATTACGGACATTATATAAACGATTAAAACGCACCGATGAATGGGATGCTTTCATTATTCACATCGCCAATCTCCATTCACGCCTGCGTGCACTACAAGAGGAATTACGGAAAGGAAAATTAATCGATGATCAATCAAACTGAAGTAACAATTAGGCTCCAGCATGTTAGTCAAGGTTGGTTCCTTTGGGGAGAAGATGACAGCGGTACTCCATTATCCGTAACAAGTTGGAAACGAAATGCATTCACATGGCACTCCACTTCTTTCTACGGTACGTTTCTAAAAGAAGCAACCTTCGAAGGAAAACAAGGTGTGCTGCTAACAAATGCACAAGCCTTTGAATACATTGCAAACAAACCGATGAATTCCTTTGCACATATTCAAATAAATGGCACGATTACAGCACTTACGAAAGATGCAAATGAACTATGGGATGCCTTTACGAGTGGTAGTTTCGTACCAGATATGAATCATTGGCCTAAACAACCATCTTGGAAAGTTCAAAATACACCAATTGAAGATGAAACATTAGCATCGCTTTTCTCAGCAGCAGTAAATGAAAGCATATTACAAGACAACCGCTCAAATGACGGCTGGGAAGATGCTAAAAGACTATATGAACATTATGACTTTACGAAAAGACAACTGGAAACAGCACTACATGAAGAAGATTGGCTTCGAAAAATTGGTTATATTGAAGATGATCTTCCGTTTACAATCGGACTAAGATTACAAGAACCACAAGAAGAATTTGAAATGTGGAAGCTTGAAACAATTGTGACACCAAAGCGCGGGGCGCATCGCATATATGTATATGAAAACATCGATTCCTTACCGAAAAGATGGCACGATTACGAAGAACGGATTACAGAAACACAAGAAGGTTTTAGTAAGCTCATACCGTGGTTAAAAGAAGGAGATACGTTCCGAAATGAACTCTTTGAAACAGAAGCGTGGAACTTCTTAACAGAAGCAAGCGACGAGTTACTTGCAGCCGGCATTACAATTTTACTACCATCATGGTGGCAAAATTTAAAAGCAACAAAACCGAAATTACGTGTCCAGCTGAAGCAAAATACAGCACAAACACAATCGTTCTTCGGTATGAATACGCTCGTTAATTTTGATTGGCGCATTTCGACGAACGGCATTGATTTATCAGAAAGCGAATTTTTCGAACTCGTTGAACAAAACAAACGTCTATTTAATATAAACGGTCAATGGATGCGACTAGATCCAGCCTTTATCGAAGAAGTAAGGAAACTCATGAACCGTGCCGATAAATACGGACTAGAGATGAAAGATGTCCTGCAGCAACATTTATCAAATACGGCTGAAACAGAAATTGTAGAAGATGATAGTCCGTTTACTGATATTGAAATTGAACTAGATGGATATTATGAGGAACTATTCCAAAAGCTGCTTCATATTGGAGATATTCCAAAAGTAGATGTCCCTACTTCACTAAACGCAACACTTCGTCCGTATCAACAACACGGCATTGAATGGTTGTTATATTTACGAAAGCTTGGATTTGGAGCATTGCTAGCTGACGATATGGGACTCGGGAAAAGTATTCAAACAATCTCTTACTTACTATATATAAAAGAAAACAATCTCAAAACAGGCCCTGCATTAATCGTAGCGCCGACATCTGTTCTTGGAAATTGGCAAAAAGAATTTGAGCGTTTCGCACCGAATTTACGTGTTCAATTACATTACGGAAGTAATAGAGATAAGGGCAATTCTTTTGAAGATTTCCTTCAATCAGCAGATGTTGTATTAACATCTTATGCATTGGCTCAACTCGATGAGGAAGAACTAACTTCATTATGCTGGGATGCTGTTATTTTGGATGAAGCACAAAATATTAAGAACCCACATACGAAACAGTCGAAAGCAGTACGAAACTTGCAAGCAAATCACAAAATCGCTTTAACTGGTACACCGATGGAAAATCGCCTCGCTGAACTTTGGTCCATTTTCGACTTTATTAATCATGGATATCTCGGAAGCTTAGGGCAATTCCAACGCCGCTTCGTCACACCAATTGAAAAGGATCGTGATGAAGGAAAAATCCAGCAAGTTCAACGGTTTATCTCACCATTTTTACTGCGCCGAACGAAGAAAGATCAAACAGTCGCATTAAATTTACCAGATAAACAAGAACAAAAAGCTTACTGTCCTCTTACTGGTGAACAAGCTTCCTTATATGAACAACTTGTTCAAGATACACTGCAAAATGTCGAAGGATTAAGTGGAATTGAAAGACGCGGCTTTATATTACTTATGCTGAACAAGCTAAAACAAATTTGTAATCATCCAGCTCTTTATTTAAAAGAAGAAGAGCCACAAAATGTCGTTGAACGCTCTATGAAAACAAAAACGTTAATGGAGCTCATCGAAAATATAAAAGATCAAAATGAAAGTTGCCTCATCTTCACTCAATACATCGGCATGGGGAACATGCTAAAACGTGTGCTAGAAGAAAAATTCGGCCAGCGTGTCCTCTTCTTAAACGGTAGTGTACCGAAAAAAGATCGCGACAAGATGATTGAGGAGTTCCAAAACGGAACGTATGACATTTTCATCTTATCCTTAAAAGCTGGCGGAACAGGATTAAACTTAACCGCTGCCAACCATGTCATTCACTACGATCGTTGGTGGAACCCAGCTGTGGAAAATCAAGCAACAGACCGCGCATATCGCATTGGTCAAAAACGATTTGTTCATGTTCACAAACTCATTACAACAGGAACATTAGAAGAAAAAATTGATGAAATGCTAGAAAGAAAACAATCTCTAAACAATGCAGTCATCACAAGCGATAGTTGGATGACTGAACTATCAACAGACGAACTAAAAGAATTACTCGGTGTATAAAGTGAAACTTGAATTAGTGGGGGTTTTGTTCATCTCCCACTGATTATCAGCCCTCACCAATCGGGCTTTTACGGGCAGCCTGCCCCCCACCTAACTTTTTTACTTTCACTGAATTTTGAGGTGGGGGTCTTACTGCCCGTTAATGCGGGATAAAGTGAAACTTTAATTAGGCCAATTACGTAGAGTTTTACTACCCGCAAAAAAAGCGCTAATCTCGAAATGAGATTAGCGCTTTTTTCTATTCCAAAACCAATTACTTATTATAATCCCCGTTAACCCGCCGCACGTATCAAGCAATGAATCTTGCCACATTGGTGTACGGTCTCCCGTATACCATTGGTGAATTTCATCAAATGTTGCATAACCCGCAACGAAAAGAAGGGCATATATAAAACATCTTTTCCTCGAATGACCTGATCGATGAAAAGCGTAATAAATCAATGAACCTAGCATAAAGAACACCATAAAATGAGCACCTTTACGAAGGAAAAACTCAATAAATCCGCCTACACCTTTATTCGCAATACTAACAGGGGTTCCTCCACCATAATCGATAGATACCCATGAAAAATGCTCTTTCACAAATTCAACATTTACATATTGTTCAATATCTGAACGCATATCCTGCTTTTTATATGGTTGTGCCGAAGAATAGAAAATCAGCCCCATCCATAGTAATACAGGAATCCAAAATAACCATTTACGATTCATTATCCAGAATTCTCCTCTCTTAATCTTTTAAGGGTACCAAAAAAAAGAAAAAATTTCACGCCAAAACATGACATTTGCATCCTATTTATAAAGTGAAAGGAGGTGATACACATGGCAATTGAAACAATCGTAATGGATTTAACTTTACGTCTTGTCTTAAACAACGGATTAGATAAGAACGGCAAAACAGTTTTCAAGAGCAAACAATTTAAACGTGTTAAAACAAATGCGAGCTTAGATCAAGTACACAATGTAGCTCATGCTCTAGCTTCCTTACAAGCATCACCGCTTCACGCTGTACAACTTGTAAGCACATCAGATCTTTCTAAACTATAAAGTAAAACTCGGATCAGTGGGGATTTTATTCATCCCCGCTGATTATTAGCCCGCAATTTAACCGGCAGACCCAAATCCCGTAAATAGCGGGATAAATACAAAGGAGGGAATAACACATGCAAGTACTAGAGTTGATTTTCGCGAAGGAAGATGGAAAAACAGTCGTTTTTTCTATCGATACGCCCATCACACCAATCGATGCACAAGTCGTAAATCAAGTAATGGATACAATCCTTGCCTCATCTGTATTTTCATCCATTGATGAAAATACAAGAAAAAAGGGAGCTCGCCTTGTAGAAAAAAATGTATCTGAAGTTCCCATTACTCTATAAAATGAAAAAGACGAATCTGCATCATTTTGCAGATTCGTCTTTTTTCTTCGGCATTTCAATCGGGATAAAAATCTTTGAAAAACCGACGCATACGTACTTATAATGTTCTTCACCTATATCAAACTCAGTCGTATATGTTGAGAAGAATATATAATCATTTCGCTTCGTATAATGATCAATTAATAACCCAACTTGTGGCTCAACATACTTTTTGGCTAACTTTTTACCGGCCGATGCCAAGTCGCCAAGGAGACCCTCTTCATTCTCTTTTTGAACTTCATCTAGCTTCTTACTCACATCATTACGCTTCATAAACTGCTTCGCTGCCCATTCTGTATATTCTCCCTTACTCGGATTACTGTTTGCTAAATATACTAGGAGAACGACAACTAAAGCCATAATAATATACTTTTTCTTCATACTATATCACCGCCTACTCTTTTCTATTTTCATATATATGTACAAGCGATGCAAATTAGAAAGACTATCACCTATTGATTGTAAACGAATAGACAAAATTTACAATATGAAATAGAATATTAACAGTAAATTTACTTAATTTATATATAATTATATTCGGAATAAAAATTATAAGGGAGGATATAGAATTATGGATAATGAAAACAACATTTTTATTTCTAGTTCTACAATGATGCTTGAACCATGTAAACACCCTTATTACCGCACAAAAATTATCGACAGTAGCGGGAACCATCTTTACTCCTGTCAAACTGCTCTCCAACTTATACAGAAATCTTGTCTAACAAATATTCATTCTACTTATCAAGGGAGACGTAATGCCGTAAAAACAAAATTTAAATTCAAACAAAACGTTCCAATTCCGATCAATCATAGAGAATATATTTGTGCTTTCCCAACAGAATCTCCTGCTTCTCCAAATTGCATTTGGCTTTTCTTCAAACATGTTCATACAATAGAGTTTTTCAAAAAAGCTAAACAAGCTAAAATTCATTTTTCAAATGGAGCTACCGTAACGATACAAATTAGTCCCCATAAGTTAAGCCAGCAATTATGGAAAGCTGGATATGTATTATCCCAAATGAACATGCAAGATTCATCACCTTAATAACAAATAGAATGGAAGGTAGTATTTCCTTACCTTCCATTCTATTTTCTATTTTTATCCTTTTACACTATCCCGCATTTTCTCGATTGCTTGCCGATACATCCATCTTACTTGATAATATGTCATTTCCGTCTCTAAAGCGATTTCTCCCATCGTCTTCCCTACAAAAAAACGTTCAAAAATAATATACTTCTCCTTCTCGTCTAACACACTCATAAAATCCTTCACTCTTATTTCAACATCTTCAAAATGAAAGATATCCTCATACTCTCCTACACATACACACCTTTCTTGCAAAGTAGATTCTTTCTTCAATCTTTCTAATATATAACCACGCACCGTTACAAGTGCATATGCAGGGAAATACCCCTTCTTTGCATCAAATCTTTCATACGCATGCCAAAGACCAATTAAACCACATTGATAATACTCTTCATAATCTTGACGAATACCTAATTTCTTTATTTGATTTACAATCATCCCTTCATACAAAACAACTGCCTCTTTAAAAGTGGCTGGCTTCACACAGTACCCGTTTCTAAAAGGTATACCTTTCTAGTATTCCGCGGTACCTTCACAATATAAAAATAAAGAAAAGATTTCACTGTGAGTAATTTCAAATACTACCGACGGAATTTGAAATTACACCAGCTAGTATTTGAAATTTTGTTGGTGGTATTTGAAATAGGGGTAAAAATAAAAAAGGTGACTCTCTTGAAGAGTCACCTTTTTCTAAAAGAATAAATTATGCACCAAATTTTGGAGCTAGACCACTTAAACTAGTAAATCCAACTGAAAGAATAAAGAAAATAACAATTAAAATCGTTGCTTGTTTTTTACTTAATCCAGCCGTAATATGTAATCCTAATCCCATTACAACTAATGTCCAAATATTGAAAACTTCGAATGATGAAGCAGCACCATGAGCAACTGTACCTGGCTCAAATAAAGTTGCTAAACTTGTATAAGAAGTTTCAATATCTCCACCAAGAATCATTCTAATAATAAAGTTCACAATTGCACCTAAAATTGAAATCGTATATGTGTAGACATAAATAGATAATAATTTCATGTATGAAGTATCATTACTCATAAACATCATAATCACTTTATAAATAGCTGCCGCAATGAAGAACCAAATCGCAGTACCAAATAGCCCTCCAACAATACCTGCTCCTATTCCGAAGTAACCAACAACTTTAGCCGTTTCAGCATCAGGCACCTCACTCATTACATCAGGATGATTCATTACTTGATACATGCTAATCCCTGCAATTACAGCTGTTAATATAATGAAAAGGAAAAATGCCCCCCATACTGGACTTTTCGTCTTCATTCTCTCAAATTGCTCACCTGGAGAAGTAATCATTCCTAATAATGATGGCTTCTTCGCACCTACATCTTGCGTATTAATATTTGCTTCCATTATAACGCCTCCTTCTATTTATATAACCCGTTCTAACGGGCGGTTCACTTCCTCATATAGAGGCTACGAACCGCCCACTAGAACGGTAATGTGTAGTTCTACTACACTATTAATTACTCATAACGCAATGCTTCAATTGGATCTAATTTCGCAGCTTTGTTTGCTGGAATTAATCCAAAAATAATACCGAGTGTCATTGAGAACAGTACGCCTCCAACGACAACTTCCCATGAAACGAGTGGTGGCCATTTTGCGAATGTAGAAACGATATATGCTCCGCCATACCCAAGACCAATTCCGATTAAACCACCTAGAAGTGTTAACATAACGGCTTCAATTAAAAACTGTAATAAAATTTTACTACGTGTTGCTCCAAGTGCTTTACGTACACCAATTTCACGTGTACGCTCCGTTACAGATACAAGCATGATATTCATAACACCAATACCACCAACGACTAATGAAATACCAGCGATACCACCGATAATCATCGTCATGATGCTAGTTACTTTAGAAACATTTTCTTGGAGTTCTTTTAAATTCACCAGTTCATATTTACCTGGGATTTCACTTGGCTTACGACTATTTAATACATCAACAGCTCGTTTCCCTGCTGCTTCTAAATTGTCTACATTTTTAGCTTGAATTGCGATATTTTGAATATCATCTGTCCCATATAAAACAGGCCATAACGTAAGAGGAATTAACGCTTCTTCCATTTCAAATCCCATAAATTCATTATCTGATGTATACACACCAATAATTTGCATTGGCTGTCCCTTCATCTCAATAATTTGTCCAACTGGGTTTACGTCCTTAAATAACGTTTCCTCTGTTTTTGTGCTAATCATCACAACGTTATTCGCGTGAGAAATATCTGATTCATTTAAGGAGCGGCCCTTTACAACCTTTACTTTATTAACCGCAAAATATTCATTATCAAGTCCAATAACATTCAGCCTTGCTTTTTTATCATTTACATCAAGTGTCTCTGTTGTCGAATTTGTTGTAATAACGTGTGAAACATCTTTCACTTGTTTTACTTCCAAAATATCCTCTTCCGTTAACTTCGGTATTTCAAATCCACCTATAGCAAATTCATCATTAATATCTGCTTTAAATTGAATTGGCATAAGGTTATTACCACCAGAACCTGCGAATTTTGATTTCAACATCGCTTCCCCGCCTTGCCCAATTGCAACGACAGTAATAATCGAACCTACCCCGATAATAATACCCAGCATCGTAAGAGCTGAACGCAGTTTATGAGCTAAAATAGAAGATAAGGCAATTTTTATACTATCTAGTAAACTCATACCGCACACCTTCTATCTTCTGTAACTTTCCCGTCTCGCAGTACAATGCGGCGGGAAGAATACGCTGCCACTTCCTCTTCATGCGTAACCATAACAATCGTCGTACCTTCTGCATTAAGCTTCGTGAAAATATTCATAACTTGCTCACCAGACTTCGTATCAAGTGCACCAGTCGGTTCATCGGCCATAATAAACGTTGGATTATTTGCAATCGCTCTTGCAATCGCTACACGCTGCTTCTGTCCACCTGATAACTCATTTGGTAAATGATGCACGCGATCTGCCAATCCAACTTTACCTAGCGCCTCCAAAGCACGCTTGCGACGCTCTGCTTTCTTCACGCCACCGTATACGAGCGGAAGCTCAACATTTTCCACTGCTGAAAGACGAGGCAGTAAATTAAAATGCTGGAATACAAAGCCAATATATTCATTACGAATTAAAGCAAGCTTTGACTCGTCTGCTGTTAAGATATTCACGTCATTCAGCATATATTCGCCTTCTGTTGGACGATCTAAACAACCGATAATATTCATAAGCGTCGACTTACCAGAGCCAGACGGTCCCATAATCGAAACGAACTCACCGCTCTGAATCGTTAAACTAATACCGTGCAAAATCGGCACTGCCAACTTTCCTTGATAATACGTTTTAGCAATATTATTTAACGTAATCATTTCTCTTTCACTTCCATTCCGTCATACACATCGTCGGAAGGATTTTTAACCACCTTTTGCCCCACTGTTACGCCTTCTACAACCTCTGTCCAGTCCCCATCAGTAGAACCTTTTTTCACATTTTGTTTACGAAGCTTACCTTTATCCTCAACATAAACAAATGCATCATCGCCTTTTGCTACAATGCTCTTACTTGGGACAGCAATCATCTTCTTATTCTCTAAGTTTACTTGCAGAGAAACGTGGTAACCTGGAGATAAACCGTCTTGGCTATCAAGACTTGCTTTATATGTATATTGAGACATATTTTGAGTTGCTTCACCCATGCCGCCAGCTTGCGCCATCTCTGCACTTGTTGGGAACTCACTTACCTCTGTAATCTTACCTGTCCACTTCTTCTTATTATTTGCTTTCGCCGTTACAGTGAATGTTTGATCTTTTTGAATTTGTGACTTCTGAAGCTCAGTTAACGTACCTTGAACTTGGAATGGATCTTTAGAAGCTACTTGTAAAAACGCTTTTCCTTGACCACCTAACGCTTGAGAGGAGCTTTGTGCCGCATCTTTATCTAACTTTTGAACAACACCAGCGAAATTACTATAAATCGTAAGTTCTTTCTGCTTCTTACTTAACTCTTCTTTCTGCAACTTTCCTTTTTCTTTCTCAAGGTCAATTGTTTTTTGCCCTATCTCTAACTCGTTTACTTGCTCGTCCATCGGATCTGTTACTTCTTTCCCAGCTCCGCTATCTTTCGCCTTCTTAATTTCTTTCTTCAACGAATCAATCTTCTTTTTCCCTTGATCGTAACGCATATCTGCCATCTTCTGATCAAGCTCAGCTTGCTTCATTTGAAGATTAATCTCTTCATTATCATAAGAGAATAACTTCGTACCTTTTTCTACCTCTTGCCCTTCTTTTACCTCAATATCTTTCACTTTCCCTTTGGCTGGATCTGCATAGAAGCTTTCAATATTACCAGGCTTCACCTGACCAGAAATTAACTTCGTATTATTCAGCTTACGCTCTGTCACTTTCTCAAAACTTACAGCATCAGCATTTGTTGATGCACCCTTCTTTTTACCTTGCATAACAAAAATATTAATTGCCGCTACAATAACAATTAGTGCAATAACCCCAATAATAATCCATTTCTTCTTCTTGTTTGGAGTACGAACCGTATTTGGTAACATATTCTCTCTCCTTTTTATAACCTAATAGTTTAATATAAAAATTGTATAAAACTTTCTGAAAATAGATTACATATTATTACATTGTTTTTACAAAGTTTTACACATCCATTTATATTGTAACAAAAATTCCAATGATTAGAAATATGACATTATATCTTTTAAGATAGATTTAAGGAAAGATTATATTATATAGAAAAAGCCATCCAAAATAATAATTGGATAGCTTTTTCAAACAAAATATTACGCTACTTTAGGATCTTTTCTCTCATGTCCACGTTGAACAATAAATAAGAAGATTGTTGATAAAACCGCACCTGTTAATAGTAAGATGAAACAACCATCCCAGCCAGAACTATCAACAATAACACCAATTGCTGCGTTAGCTACAAGACTTCCGCCTACATAACCGAATAGACCACACATACCAACTGTCGTACCTACTGCAAATTTCGGTACTAATTCCATCGCACTTAAACCGATTAAGAACTGTGGTACATAAATTAAACAACCGATAATAGAAACTGCAATACTTACAACAAGTACGCTAGTTGCTTGCCAATATATAAACGTACCAATAACAACTCCAACCATACTAATAATACATAATGGCATACGTTTTCCTTTAAATAATTTATCACTTAAAAAGCCAACGATTAATGAACTTGGAATTGCCATACCTTCAAAGATTGCATATGCCGCATGCGCTTCTGCTTTTGAAAATCCTTTAACTGTCGTTAAATAAAGTGGAACCCAGTTAATAACACCGAAACGAATTAAATAAACAAAAGCATTCGCAATACATAAGAACCATACAAATTTATTTTTCACTACATACTTCATTAAAATTTCTTTTGGTGACATCTTGTTAGCATTATCTGCTTTTTCAAGATTTTCATAGTCATTACGATACTCATCAATTGGAGGAAGACCTTCAGATTCTGGTGTATCCTTCGCATTGATCCAAACAAGTACTGCAATTACCATTGCGATAATCGCAGGGAAAATAAACACGCCGCCTTGCCAATGATTTTCACCGAAAATACCTACACCAATTCCGACAAGTGGTGGCACAAGCATTCCACCAACGTTATGTGAAATATTCCAAAGACCTGTTTTCGTACCACGTTCTTTCTTCGAGAACCATTTCGTCATAACAATACTACAAGGTGGTGCTCCCATACCTTGTACAATACCGTTAACAACAAGTAATGTAACAATCATCCCAAATGATGATGCAAAGCCGAAACAAATATTTACAAGCCCTGATAAGAATAAACCGACTGCGATAAAGCGCTGGGCGAAAGCTTTATCTGATAAATTACCCATAAAGAACTTACTAAATCCATAAACAATTGCCATTACTGAGCCTAGTAGACCAATTTCAGCTGTACTAAAACCATATTCTTGTACTAAATACGTACTTGATAACGTAAAGTTACTACGAACTAAATAATAAGCAGCATATCCAACTGAAATCCCGATTAACACACGAATACGTAGTAATCGATATACACGATCGATCATATCCGCTGGCAATCTTTCAATTGCAGGTGCTGGCTTGAGCCATTTAAACATATATTTTCGTCTCCTTTTCTCACTTCAGAGAGAGACGCTGTCTATTCCATATCTCGATTATTCCGCTATTTGATATATTTTGGTTCGTCCTTCTAACCGGCTGTCCTTCTATTTCTTTCTCATTCTTCGCAAACATCGTTGGTACGCCAAACGACACTTTTTCTAAAATATGCCCCGCTTCTTCTGATAAACAATAATCAATAAATAAATCCGCAATAATACCACTCGGTGCACGTTTTAGTTTCGAAATCGCATTAACAGATAACCCTGTTTGCTCAGGTTCGTTACTTAAAATCGGAAAGCCTTGTTTTTGAAGCATTCTCTGATCTCCCATAAAGTTGATGCCTATCATATATTCACCGCTCGCAACAAGTTCTGCTGGGATGTAACCATTCACTGTTACTTCTCCAACTTGTTCTGCCAGATTCTTCACATATCCCTTCGCTTCCTCTTCACCTAACGTATCAATCAGTGATTGGAAAAACGTATATGCTGTACCTGAAACATTTGGATCGGGCATGACAATCTTTCCTTTATATACTGGATTCAATAAATCTTTCCATCTTAACGGATACGAGAGACCGAGCGGCGCTATTTCCTCGTTCCACCGCTCTTTATTAATCGCAATTGCCAGCTTCTCCACTTCATAACCGTACCAATAACCATCTTTATCTTTAACAGTTTTTGAAATACGATTTGCATGTTGGCTTATCACAGGAATAGAAAGATTTTTTTGCTTCATCATTTGGTGCGCATCTACTGTACCGCCAATAATAATATCCGCCTTCGGATTTCCAGCTTCTTCTTCCACTCTACGAAGAAGTTCTTCTGTTGAAAGACGAATAAATTCATACGTACATCCACGTGGTTTACAAAATGATGAAAGTAACGCTTCACCAACTTCCTCACGAGCCGCCACATACGCAACAATATGACGATCATCCAAAATAGGGAGACCATTTTTACTATATTTAATAGAGGTTGTATCTCGAGAGCAACTAGACATCGCTCCTCCAATTACTAGCAAAAAGAAGAAAAAGGCTATCTTTCTCATGACGCATTCTCCTTTACGAATAACTCTGCTAGAGAGCCTTTCATATACATGACATTCCCGTTATTATCACCGAGATATTGCACAACAAAGTACGATGGATACACAGAAATCGTAAGAATATCTTCACGATCATTCTTTACACGCTTACCTGTTTTATAAGCTGTAATATAAGCAATCGGTTCATTCTGCGATTGTAATAACTTCTGAATCTCTCCGTAATCTGTAATTTGCTTTGCGTATCGAATAGAATCAAGTATGTGCGTAAGATTGATAGTACGTACCACATCGCCTTGACGTACTACGACATCCTTTGCTGAAGCAAAGAAATCACTAATACGCTCTGGCGTGTAATACAGGCTTAATAAATACGTTTGAAGTGCTGAAATCATCGGATCCATGCCATTCTTTCCGTATACATTTTCCCCATACTGGAACAAGTCACCTACTGCAAAAGTACGCTTATGTCCATTCAAGTACGTTACTTCTCCAGTAAATACTTGTTCTTGGCTCTTAACGTCCCCTGGCTCTATTCGAATTCGGTCAAAGAATGAAACAATCGTATGCAAACGAACTTCATCCGTTACAACAATTTCTCCCCACTTTTCATGTCTTACTTTCACTTCAATTGGAAGAGATTCATTCACCCTTTGTAAAACGGCTTGTTTATCATTTACAATGTTGATTCGATTATAGATTTGCTTCTCCATAACATAAAACAAAACAAGAGAAACAATCATACAAATGACAAACATAAGAATTTGAAATGATAGCCTTTTCATTTCTGCCTACCTCCAAGATAAAAAAACGTTGTTTCGAAAATACCGCATAATTGTTTCATAAATGTATCATTTAACCGCTTTCAAGTTTTTTATGTCTTCCATCCTTCTCGGAAGCAAAAATGTAATGAATATTGTAGTACCTACTTCTTCACTACTCTCAATCCGCATGCTTCCGCCCTGCTTA
Organism: Bacillus sp. HMSC036E02; assembly: GCF_001836235.1. Taxonomy (NCBI): domain Bacteria; kingdom Bacillati; phylum Bacillota; class Bacilli; order Caryophanales; family Bacillaceae; genus Bacillus; species Bacillus sp. HMSC036E02. The sequence continues at coordinate 324,588 of NZ_KV827857.1, forward strand.
TTCATAATTTCCTGACAAATATACAAACCATAACCATTCCCATAACTAGAAGGAAGTGCCTTTCCTTTCGGAGACTCATTCCACTCTGCAAGCACCACTTCATCTATACCGATCCCATCATCATGAACAAAAACCTTCGCCTCATGCTCATTTACAATTACATTCATACGAATGTGAGAAGCATCACTATACTTAATTGCATTATCAAGCACATTTAAGAAAATTTGCTTCGTCTTATCAAAATCCGCAACAACATGTACATCCGTTAACTCATTTATCACTTCAATTTCAAATTGATTTAGGCGAGGTTTCACAATTGAAACTGCTTCTTCTGCCAATTCCTTTATATTCACAACTGTAGGAGACACTTCAAACGTACTCTTCCCATATTTCGAGGACTTAAGCAGTTCCTCTACAAGTGATAATAAACGCTCACTTTCCACAGCCACATAACGAAGACTTTCCTGTACATCTTCTTTTGATTGTAACTTCGGAATTAAATCAACATAACCGATAATTGCAGTTAGCGGTGTTTTTAACTCATGCGTAATGCGGTCTAGGAAATCTTTCTGCTTCTCTTTCTCCTCCTGCAATTGCTTAATATGCAGTTCAATTCCATCAGCCATCGCGTTAAAAGATGCGGAAAGCTGAGCGATTTCCACGTACTCATTTAACTCAATCTTACTCTTATAATCACCATTCGCGAGCCGCTGTGCCATTTGTCTCAACTGATCAATTGGTTTATGAAGAGACTTCGCCAAACGAATTGCAAAGAAAATACCGGTAGCTACTAAACAAAGAGATGTCATTAAGAACGTCCAGCTCACATTTGTTAAAACTTCCTTCTCACCCGTTAACTCATTTATAAAACGAATACTTCCAATGACATCGTTTCCATAATAAACCGGGCTTGAAAACAAAAGAATAGGAGCTGGATCCGCCTCCTCAAAAACGTAAGACTTCTTTCCCTTCAAAGAACTCTCAATGTCGATGTTACGGTGAAGCAATGCTCCTTTTTGTGTATCTGCAACAACATCGCCATTCTTCCCAATCATCTGCACACGGACATCCATACGCTTCGCTAAATACGACGCAATTAAAAGTGAATTCGGACCAAGCGTATCCACTTCTGCTTCCTTCTCTAAATAATTCATCGTATAAATTTGCGCTTCTACACTTAACTTTTCTAAAGAATCTGCTGCGTTATGATACATATTCTTTTCTAACGTAATATAAACAACTGCATATAAAAGAACAAAAATCGGAATTAACAGCCCAACTATTCCAAACACCATATTTCGTTTTAAAGACATACCATCACCACTTAACAATCCAGTTTATAGCCAACGCCATAAATTGTCTTAATATATTCTCCGCTCGTCCCAAGCTTCTTGCGAAGTCTCTGCACCATAATATCAACTGCTCTCGTATTTCCGATATACTCAAATCCCCATACTTTCTCAAGTAACTCATCCCTCATAAACACACGCTGCGGATTTGAAACAAATAACTGACATAAATTAAACTCTCGGTACGTTAACTGAATCTCTTGTCCACTCACATGTACCTTTCTTTCCTTAGGACAAACCACTATCTCTCCAGCCTCAATTACTTCATGACTTACAGCAGCCTCCGCCTTCTTTACACGCCGCGCCATATTCTTAATCCGAAGAATAAGCTCCGCATAATTAAACGGCTTCGTCACATAATCATCCGCCCCAAGCTGCAAGCCAAGCAACTTATCATTCATCTGACTCTTTGCCGTTAACATAAGCACCGGAATATCCCTATCCCTCTCACGGAACAAACGAAGCAACTCATACCCATCCGTATCCGGAAGCATAACATCCAAAATCAATACATCCGGCCCTTCATTCCATCGCTCCAAAGCTTCTCTCCCATCAGCCGCTGCCAATACTTCATAACCTTCCATCTCCAACTGCATCCGAATCAAATTACGAATACTCGATTCATCATCAACCACAAGTATTTTCATCATTCTCCTCCTTCCATCATGTATTATAGTACAGTTTAGTATAGCAAAAATCCTATAAAAAAAGAGAGGGTATTGTCGAACATATTTTGTCGACGATACCCTCTCCCCTTTTATTATTTAGCTACAAAATAATCCGTTACATATTGTGCCCAAACTTCATGACCTTTAGCAGTTGGGAAACCAAACTCTTCTTTTAAGTATGGTAGGATAGCCTTTGTCGATGCATCCGGCCATGCTCCCCAATGATCAATATATGTATAATTATTTTGCGTCGCAAATTGTTTTAATGCTTCAATCGCTTTCGGATAATTTTTCGCACCATACACTGGATTTGATGGTTGAATCATAATCGTAGCGCCCTTTGCACTAGTAGAAAGTGCTTGAACGAACTTCTGTGTACTCGCAACAGAGTTCCCATTACCAGTTTTACCGTTATCAGTAATAAATGGTGGCTCAAATAAAATCACATCTGGATTCTCTTTCGCAATCTCTTTATCACGCTTATTCGCAATTAACTCTTCTGTGCTTTCACCCTTATATTCCTTTACAGTCACATTCCATAAACCTTTACCGTAAGCAGTTTCTAAATTAGACGTTAACTTAGCTGCCCAAGCACCTTTTTCAGATGAAGAAGCTTCATCACCAACAATAATAAGGTTTACTGCCTTTTTATCCTCAACAGCTTTCTTTAACTTCTCTTTCACTGCATCTGGCAAATTCTTCGCGTATGCTTCATTAAAAGATGACTTCACATCTTGTTTTTTCTCTTCTTTTTTCTCTTCTTTCTTTGCTCCGCTATCTTTTACTTCAGTCTTTGTTTTCGTTACTTCACTCGTTTGTCCTGTTGCATTCGCAACCTTCTTATTCCAGTACAATTTACCGCTCACAATCGAAGCAACAAACAATACAAAAATAACAAGGACAAGTACCGCTTTCTTATTCATCGATTCACCTCATCTATTAATCTCACAATATATAATACTAATATAAATCCATGCAAAAATAAACCCAACTCCTTCCAAAGGAGCTGGGTTATTACATATTACTTAGTTAATTCAAGATGTGCTCTTAACTTATTCGTTATATCTTGTTTTGCTGCCTCTGGAACATAGTAGTACCAAATACCATCAGCGGCTTTGTGTCCGTCACCTGGAATTTGAATTTCTTCACTGTTCTCCATACAATCTTTATAATTCTTTTGAATATCAAACATTTGATCTTGCGTTAAACTTGTTTTTACGTTTTTCTCAATTGCTTTTAATACATCACCGTAGCTTGCTAGAGAAGATACACTTGCACCCTTCTTAATTACAGCTTGAATAACTTGACGTTGGCGCATTTGACGACCGAAGTCACCACGTGGATCTTCATAACGCATACGAGTATACTTTAATGCTGTTTCACCATTTAAATGGATGTTACCTTTAGCAAAATGTTGCTCCCTTGATGTAAACTCCAAATCATTATTTACATCAACACCACCAACAGCGTCTACAATATCTTTGAATCCAGCCATGTTTACCTCAATGTAATGATCGACTGGTACATTAAGAAAATTCTCTACTGTTTTTACAGCCATATCAATTCCGCCAAAAGCATAGGCATGGTTGATTTTATCTTTTTTCCCTTTCCCTACAATCTCCGTATAAGAGTCTCGTGGGATACTTGTAATTTTCATAGATTTTGTTTTTTGGTTTAAGGTAAATAACATAAGTGAATCGGATCTACCTGTTCCATTACCTTCTTGATCTACGCCCATCAGTAAAATAGATATAGGTTTATTATCCGCAATTTCTACTTTCTTATCTCGTTTATCAGACTTATCACGATCCAAAGGCTTATGCACTGTATTTAATGTATTAGATACATTAGAGTAAACAGTATACGCATATACTCCACCAGCAATAACAAGAACACCAATGATACCTAGAATCCAAAATAGAATCTTTTTCTTCATCGTTTTTCCTTCTTTCAAATAACAAATTCAACAACCTTATTCTTACTATTATTCCACATAAAACTATACAGATTTACAAATCATTTGTAAACTACTGATTCTTCCACTATCTTATAGCTTCTTGAGAAAATCTTTTAAAGCTTCCTTCCAATTTTGAAGCGATTCAAATCCATTTTCTTCAATCATCCCTTTATCCAGCACTGAGTACTTAGGGCGTGCAGCAGGCCTTGGAAAATCTTCGGTCTTTAGTGGATTGACCACTATTTCAATATTAGATTGCTTGAATATCTCTTTTGCAAACTCATACCAAGAGCACACCCCTGAATTAGAACCATGATATACTCCATATTTATCAGTTTGTACAAGACTAATAATAAATCTTGCTAAATCAGTGGTATAAGTTGGTGAACCCACTTGATCATGAACAATCCCTAATTCTTTATTTTCCTCTGCCAAACGTAGCATCGTCTTCACAAAATTATTACCATATAAACCAAATACCCAAGACGTTCTAACAATATAACTTTTTGAACAATACTCTTGTGTATACTGTTCTCCAACTAATTTTGATTTACCGTATACAGTCTGAGGATTCGTTTGATCATCCGGTTTATATGGAGTATCTTTTGTTCCATCAAAAACGTAATCAGTACTTACATAGCAAAACTTTGCCCCTACTGCTTCAGCAGCTTGAGCTAAGTATTTTGTTCCTTCAGCATTGACTTTAAAAGCAGATTCTTCATCGCTTTCCGCTTGATCTACTTGTGTATATGCTGCCGTATGAATGATAATATCGGGTTGAATTAATAATACTTTCTCGCTTACTTGTTTTTCATCTGTAATATTTAACTCTTCTCTGCCGAACCCAAAGACTTCCCATGTCTGTTCTTTTAATAAACTTACTACATCTTGTCCTAACTGACCTTTAGCTCCTGTTACTAACACCTTCATGTTTTATACCTCTAATCTATTCGCATATTGATTCTTGAAGTATTCTTGGTACTCTCCAGAAATAATATTTTTCCACCAATCTTGATTTTCTAAATACCATTTAATAGTTTGCTCAATACCTGTGTCAAAATTGTACTTTGGTGACCAACCTAATTCTTCACGGAGTTTTGTCGCATCAATTGCGTAACGGCGATCATGACCTGGACGATCTGTAACATACTTAATCAGAGATTCAGGCTTGTCCAATGCTTTTAAGATTGTTTTTACAATTTCAATATTTGTACGTTCGTTATTTCCACCAACATTGTACACTTCACCATTTTTACCTTTATGAAGTACTAAATCAATTGCCTGACAATGATCCTCAACATGTAACCAATCACGTACATTTAAACCATCACCATATACAGGTAATTGTTTATCATTTAGTGCATTAATAATCATTAAAGGAATTAACTTCTCTGGGAAATGGAATGGTCCGTAATTATTTGAACAACGTGTAATATTTACTGGTAAACCAAACGTTTCATGATAAGCACGAACTAATAGATCTGCACCAGCTTTACTTGAACTATACGGGCTATTTGATGCCAAAGGTGTTTCTTCCGTAAAGTAACCAGTTTCGCCTAAAGTTCCATATACCTCATCTGTTGAAACTTGCAAGTATTTTTTTACTTCCGCATTTTTAGCAGCATCTAGTAATACTTGTGTACCTTGAATATTCGTTTGAATAAAAATATCAGGATTTGTAATACTTCTATCAACATGTGACTCTGCTGCAAAATTTAACACATAATCAAACTTTTCTTCTTTAAATAATTGGTTAATAAACTGACGATCTGCTATATCGCCTTTGACAAATTTATAATTAGATAATTCCTCAATATCTTTTAGATTTTCTAAATTACCTGCATATGTTAACGAATCTAAATTTACAATATTATATTCTGGGTACTTCTTCACCATATATCGAACAAAGTTACTTCCAATAAACCCTGCGCCACCTGTTACTAATACTTTCATGTTATTCCTCCTTATTTCTCGTACACAAAATTAATATTTGCTTCTTCTAATAATGGATGTTTAGTATCCTTTTCCGAAAGGATTGGTTCACTCACCGGCCAATCGATTCCTAAGGCTGGATCATTCCATAGAATACCAGCATCATGATTAGGAGAATAGTATTCATCTACTTTGTAAGCCACTGTCGAATTTGGCACTAATGTACAAAATCCATGTGCAAATCCTTTCGGCACGACTAATTGGCGTTTATTATGTTCACTTAAAATAACACCAACCCATTGTCCATATGTAGGTGAACCTTTCCGAATATCAACAGCTACATCATAAATAGCACCTGTGATACAGCGTACTACCTTTGTCTGTGCTTTAGGATTTAACTGAAAATGTAATCCACGTAATGTTCCGGCTGGTACAGATAAAGATTGATTATCCTGAATAAATTCGTAATCTAAACCAAGCTGATCAAAAACCTCTTTATTATAACTTTCCATAAAATATCCGCGATGATCGCCAAATACCCTAGGCTCTAAAATAACTACATCAGGAATTTTAGTTTCAACAATCTTCATTATAAGTACTCCTTTATTGATAAATTGGTTGTTTTTGTTTACTTTGTTCTGCCAATCGAATCAAGTATTGACCGTATTGATTTTTTTTCATCGGCTCTGCTAATTCAAATAATTGCTCACGTGTAATATATCCTTTTCTAAATGCTATTTCCTCTAAACAAGCTACTTTTAAACTTTGACGTTTTTCAATTGTTTCAATAAATTGAGATGCTTCTAATAATGACTCGTGCGTGCCAGAGTCTAACCAAGAAAAACCTCGGCCAAGAATTTCAACGTGCAACTCTTGTAATTGTAAATAAACCTTATTTATATCAGTAATTTCTAACTCTCCACGGGGTGATGGTTTAATATTCTTCGCAATCTCTATAACACGATTATCATAGAAATATAAACCTGTTACAGCATAATGTGACTTTGGCTCTTGAGGCTTCTCTTCAATAGAAATGGCCTTCCCACCTTCATCAAACTCTACAACCCCAAAACGTTCTGGATCATTTACATAATATCCAAAGACGGTTGCCCCTTCTTGGCGTTCTGCGGCGTTTTGTAATAGTTTCGTTAAACCGTGTCCATAGAATAAATTATCACCAAGAACAAGAGCTACAGAATCATCGCCAATAAACTCTTCTCCGATAATAAATGCCTGAGCTAAACCGTCGGGTGAAGGTTGCACAGCATATTCTAGCTTTATCCCAAACTGTGAACCATCTCCCAATAACTCTTTAAAACGAGGTGTATCCTGTGGTGTAGAGATAATTAAAATTTCTTGAATACCAGCAAGCATTAATACTGATAATGGATAGTAAATCATTGGCTTATCATATACAGGTAATAATTGTTTTGATACTGCTTGTGTTAGTGGATATAAACGTGTTCCACTACCTCCAGCTAGAATAATACCTTTCATAAATTGCTCGCGCTCCTTTTATATCATAGAAATAGGGAATAAATCTGTCCAGATTCATCCCCTTTCTAATTTATGACTTTAAAAATAAAGATTCATAATCAGTTACAATTTTTTCCCATGAGTATTCATGGATGATTCTATCTTTCGCCTTATTACTTAATTCATTAATTTGCTCTTGTGAATATTGCTCAACTTCATGAATTAAGTTAGCTAAGGATCCACTTTCTTTAGAGAAGTAAACAGCTCCTGCTCCCCCAACCTCTTTATTAAACACCACATCTAAAAGCATATTTAATTTTGTAGACGCCAATGCTTCCAATAATGATGGATTCGTTCCACCTACTTCATGCCCATGGAAATATGCAAATGCATTTTCACGAACTTTCTTTAATAGTTCTTGATCATATACAGTTCCAACAAACTTAACACGAGGATCCTTATCAAAATTCGTCGTTGCTAATAAATCCTGATAAAATTGATTTTGTTCGACATTAGAGATAATAACAAAGTCTTTTTTAGAATTTGATTTCATGAATTCACGGACCATTAACTCATAATTGTTCTCTGGAACGAAACGACCAACTACTAAGTAATATTCATTGGAGCTTATATCATGTTTCTTATACCATTCATTTAGTTTTACATCCTCGTCTTTTAGAGATGACGATGTAACATCCGCGCCATAAGCAATAAATGTCGTCTTAGGGTTATACTTTTTATAATCTGTTTTAATATATGACTCAATTCCTTTAGAATCACATACTAACAAATCTGCATTTTTAACCATTAACTTCTCAGATATTTTCCAATATGTTCTGATAGCAGGGCTCCATTTACTTCTTTTCCACTCATGCCCATCTGGATTTACAAATACTTTTACACCCATTTTTTCTAGCTTATTTTTATAGAAGGAAAAGAATGGACCAATACGACAAGCAAGCACGTAAACAATGCAATTTGTAAGGCTATTTCTTTTAATATAACGGATACACTCTTTTAAACTTAAAATATCGTATGCTACTGCTTTAGCACTACCAATTTCAGGTGTTTTGACATTAAAACATCTTGCATTATTATGCTTAAACTCATCATTATCATGAGCTAGACAAGATACGTGATATTGAATATCTTCACTTTGTTTTCGAGCTGTTAAGTATTCTACAAATGTTTCGAATCCACCATATTTTGCGGGAATTCCTTTAGATCCGATTATAAATACATGTTTCATTATCAAATTACTTCCTTATCTTCTTATTATTAATAGCTTGTTCATATATGCTAATCAATTCTCCATAATACCATTCAGGTTTAAAGTCATTTTTAGCCTGATAGCTATTTCGTTCCATTTGAGCATACTCATCTTCTGTTAAATTGATTAATCTATCTATTTTATTTGCAAGCTCTTTTTCATCCGCTCTTTCAAATAGAAATCCATTCTCTCCTTCTTTTATCAATTCTGTTATCCCCCCCACTTTAGATCCGATTACAGGGGTTCCCACACTTAAAGATTCAATAATCGTTAAACCAAAAACTTCATGCCATATCGAAGGAATTATGGTAGCTTTCGCCTTCTTAATTTCTGCTACTAAATCATTTCCAGATTTAAATCCTAAAAATTCAACGTTTCGAATATTCTCTTGTTCAACTCTAGCTTTTAATCTCCCTTCCTCTGGGCCCGTTCCTATTAACTTCAAAGTTACTCTTTCACCTAATAATCTTTGAGCATCTAGCAAAGTATCTATGCCTTTTTCTTTAGAAAGTCTACCATAATAGAGTATAAATTTTTCTTTTTTCTCATTCATTTCAATTTCAAGAAAATTATTTGTTAAAAAATTTGGAAGGTGCACTAGCTTTGTATCCGGTATCCTATTTTCAGCTAATTGATTATACATAAATTTACTTGGACATATTACAAAATCAGCTACATCATATGATTTTAACCATTTATGCCAATATGCTTCCATAGTTAATAAAAGACTATATATTGTTGAATCTTTATGACAACGATTTTTAAAACAATTCACAAAATTACCTTGTATACATTTCGTACATACTTCATCATTATTAAAAAGCTTATAATTTGGACAAACTAATTTATAATCATGTGAAGTAAAAACCGTTGGTATGTTATATTTTTTTAATGCTTGAAAAATAGAAGGTGTCAGTTGATGATATATTAAGTTAACATGGGCAATATCTGGTTTAGTACAAGCAATTAATTTGCATAACTTCTTATACGCTTCATTAGAATGTATTAATTTCAAAGCTCCCTGCATTTTCGCTAAAATGCCACTATCCTCTTGATAATTAACATTTTTTACGAAGTGATCTTCAAACTCACTTTGTTGATTTTTTTCATCTTGCATACTAAAAACAATAACTTCATGTCCATTATCTTCTAGCATTTTTTTTAAACCAAAAAAATACGTCTCACTACCACCCTTTACATAGTAATATTTATTAATTAATAGTATTTTCATATACTCACCCTAATAATTTATATACTGCTTTAAATGTTCATATCTCTTTTCCCATGTATTATGCTCGGCATATTCTATAAACATTTCTTTATTTAATGTCTCTTTAATTGCTTCATCTATTAAAGTTATAAATTCTTCATTTGTCTTATATAATTTAGCCGGTGAATCCATTTCAACTACTTCTTGAAGCTTTCTTGACACAACAGGTAATCCGGCTGCAAAATATTCATATAATTTTAATGGATGAATACTATTTGTTAATTTATTATCAACAAACGGCATAATACCCACGTTAGCATGCTTTAAATACTTAGGTATCTCATCATGCGATTTTTTTCCTAACAAATGGATGTTTTTATTTGAAGCAAAGGTTTCTCTTATCTTATCATTTACATTTCCTATAATAACAAAAGCATATTCTTTTAATTTTTCAGCTGCTTTAATAACTAATTCATAATCAAACCATTCTTCTACTGCCCCTACATATACAACAACAGGACGATTTAAATTTTGATACTCTAGGGGCATATCACCAACATTTCCTTTAAACCTATTTGTATTAACACCATTTGGAAGATATAAAACATTTTTATTATGTTTATAAGCAACATCAACTAAATTTTTGGCGGTAACAACCACTAGGTTTGATTTTTGTACAACTTGATTTTGTAAATATATAAGGTTCTTATACGCTCCTTTAAAACCAGAAAAGTCATCAGCCATTCTATGAATCATAAATTTATAATTCAATTGATTTGCTAACTCGTACATTTTTACATTTGTCAGCCACATCACATCTATTTCTTTTTTCTTTAAATCACTACTAACTTTTGAAAAAGGATATTTTATATGATATTCTGCCCAAAATTTTGTATTAAGCCCAGGATATTTACAAAAAGGTAGTAAGACATTAGGATTGTAAATTTCTAAGTTTGTAGTGGGCACCTTATTATTTTTTTCTTTACCGAAAAAAAAGGGTTTAGGTTGATTAGCCCAAACCACATTATTATTTTCTTTAAGAAATTCTTTAGCGTAGTAATGGCTTCCCACTTGAAATACGGTATCATATTGAAGATATTCACACATCAGTATATTCATTTTATTTCCTCTTCTCCATTAGCTGAACATTCAACTATCTCAGCAACTATTTAAATCTTCACTTTTTCTTTGACAATAAATCTGTAGAACATGTAAGTGATAGCATAATAAAAAAGTATATATATATATTTATAGAATAGTATTGATTCGGATTGAAATTTGTGGTAATTAAATTCCCTATAAATAGAGAAATCGGCAGCCATTTATAACCGTCATCAATATTTCTCAGTGTAAATAATAGTAAGCTTATATTTAAGATTACAAAACTCATAAATGAAACTATTCCTTGTTCTAAAAGAATATTTAAAACTTGTGAGTGCACAACTAAATCTGTTGCAAAAAGATAATAAGATGCATAATACGTATATTGTCCAGCCCCTATTCCCATTGCAAAATTTTCTTTGATTACTTGAAAAACATTTATAAATTGTATAAACCTGTGTTCCTGTGTGCCACCACGACTTACAAATAACAAATTGAATATTTCACTATAAAATAAGGATATAATGAGTGTACATCCTATGAGAACCATACTAGCAAATAAAACTTTATAACCAAATTCCTTCTTATTCTTAGATTTCTTAATTAAGAAAATAATTAGTACTTGGCACAAAATAGCCACATATGATATGCGCGTTAAAGTTAATATAACAAATACAATATTTAATAATAAAACTAACAGATTTAAAGAGTTTTTCCTTTTCAAAAAATTGAATACTAGAATAGGAAATAAGATAACCCCTAAATTCCCAGCACCATTACTAGCCCCTATTACTCCAACAACTCTTTTAACAACTTCTAATCCTTCTGTGTAATTAATACTAGCCCCATTTGAAAATAACAAAAAAGACCGATTAAATATGTATTGAATTACTGATAAAATAGAATTAAATAGAGAGAAAAAGCCTACTACCTGAAAAAATTGCATTGATTGTAAGCTAAAACCTCTAACTTGATTAAAGAAGAATCCCATTAACAAAATGTTACAGTACACAGTCAGATGGAATACAAATAAGTTAATATCAAATATTTGTAATGTTAAAAACTGCAAAGGGAAGCAGGAAATAATTACCAACAAACATAAAGCATACGTTGTAATACTGTATGTTTTCCTATCAAAACTAGAAAATGTTTGTTTTTGAATTAACTTATATATTGCTAATGTACAATTCAAAATAACTAAAACAAATAGTAATAACTGTACTCGAATATCTTGAAATTCAACAACAAACATAGTCGGTGAAATATTTAAAGTTATGACCACTAGAATTATAGACATAAAAATAATAATGGTATTTTTTTTATTCTTCCTCATAAGAATTAAACATAAAGAAGAAAAATAAAGAAATAAAAATAGACTTAAAATAAATATTAATTTCATATGTAGTAACCTCATGGATTTAAATTACTTATTACTTAAAATCAGCAATATGTCCCTAAATAATTTGATAAGTTCCTGACATTATTGGAACATTAACAATGCCATTCCTTACTTTTTTAATTGTTTGATTCGGTAATAACAATTTTCTTTTTTCACAACCAGAAATAGACAGGGTTACTTCCCCTAATTCTACGTCTCGATTATTATCCTTGGTTTGTACGAAATAAAAAGTACCTTCAGATGTAGACTTAATTAAAAAATTATCCCTTAAATATACATAACTCGCCAATTCAGTACCTGTACAATACCATACATTCTTATTACGAAGATATCTAAATATGGTTTGTAAACTTTTAGTATCATCAAAAATATTAGGCATTTGTCTTCTTCCATCATCCCTAGAAGGTGCAATATGCTCCTGGATACTAATGACTAATTTCCTCTTTAGTAAATATTCAATTTGTTGTAACCTTTTTTGTACTAAATAGTTTTTCAATAATTTTTTTAATATCCCCTTAATAGATATAAAATTGCTATTTAATACACTTGTCAATAAACCACCGTTTACTGTTGATGGTATGTCAATAACATTATTATCTCCAAACTTTTTGATATCATAATTAGATAATGAATTTTTATCCCTTCCAGAAACTTTATCTACTTCTCCCTCCTCTATGCCTCTATTCCAATATCTACACCACCATAAAAAATCTGTTTTATCTATACTAAGATCTGAAAACTCATTACTAGTATAACCACAATATTTTCCACCTAAAGGATTAACACCTATTGCATCTTTGTAGATTCTTTTTCCTTCCTCAACAACATCCACAGCTTTTTCTAAACTCGAAAAAAGTTCCCATTCTTGTTTGAAATCCAAATTAGTTTCTCCCACTTTACCATGAGTAGTTCCATGATATGCAATTTCAAATCTGGGGTTTTGATGAATGTCTCTAAAAAATTTTTTCGTCGCTTCATCATGGTTAATCTTTTTTGATATTGAGGGCGCTACCGGTTCTTTTATCATTCCCACTCTAACACCTACTGGAACAAAGAATGTAGCTTTAACCTCTGGAAATTCCTTTAAAACAACTTCGTTTAAATATCGAAAAGATGATTTTTCTTCGTTTTTCCAATAACCCCAATCTTCACCTAATTCTAACTCCCCACTTTTAGTTGTATCTACCCAAACGTTTGCTAAATCGTCTATCATAAACATAACTGGAGAATCTGAATTATTAAACCACTTACATATTTCAATATTCATCATATCTTCTCCTTATTAAAATATTTAATACTTTAAATTACTTTTCATTTAATCTTTATTATACATTAGCTCAAAAAATTAAATAGTTTTGAATATTGTCTATTTCTTTTTTACTATTGACAACAGAAATCCCCTAATTTCTTGAATATTAGTAAATTTGAAAACAATCAATAATAAAACATATACTATACATAGAAATACATTACAAATAAATTCAATGTATAAATTTTGAATTGGAGAAATCAGCATCCAATATACCCCATATAATAAAACAAAAATGGTAAAATATTTATATGGATATAGTAAGCCTAATCCTAAACTATAGTATTTTTCACTAAAATAATAATAAAGAATATTAGCCACTATATAAGATACAATTGTCGCTAAAGCTGCACCATTTATCCCAAGATGAGGAATTAGTAATATATTTAGCACTATATTTATAAGAGCACTAATTACAACAATTAGGGAATTTAACATCATTTTATTTGCTACATGTAAACCTAAAGAATAAAATTGTCCAATTCCCCATATAAAATGGGAAATAGCAATTAATGGAATAATCTTATAAGCCTCTAAATATTCATTTGTAGCTAAAATACTAATCGCTATCTTACCAAATATAGCTAATCCAAAAATACAAAAACAACCTACAATATTGTAGATTCGAAACATATTTTGGATTTTTTGTTGACCGCCTTCTTCTTTATAAACCTTAAATTTATAAGCTGTAAATACTTGAGCAAATGGCGTGATAAAAACTGGATTGATTAACATTCCAATTTTTGAGGATATTGAATACACCGCAACTGCTGAATAATTGATTAATTCTTTAATAAAAAAGCGATCTATCAAATTTAATATCCATGCCGAAATTTGTCCTAACAATAAACCTCCACCATAATACAGTATGTTTTTAAGATATGGTACATGAATAGTAATTTTATAATTTTTAAAGTCTAATATAAACAATACAATAAAAACTAATAGATTCGAAATTAAAGTAGCCTTTAATATACCTATAATTCCATTGCCCAAAATCAAAATATAATATGTGGCTAATAGAAATGTTAAAATTAAGATACTTAATTGTACTATGGCTACCCTAAAAGCTTTAAATTCCATTTCATAATAACTAGTATAAATAGCAATCAAACATGTCAATAAAGAAGTTATTACTATAACTCTAATATAAAGAGTGACCTCATTGTCACCACTAAAAACATAGTCACTTATTAACGGACTAATAAAATATACAAATGAAAAAACAACAATCCCCCATAATACTGAAAAGTTTAATGCTGTATTTTTCAATGTTATTTTATTTTCTACATCATAAAAAAATCTTTTTAATCCCGAATATACCCCAATTGTAATAGCAAGGCCTAACAATTGTTGTATGGTATTTAATAATTCATATTTTCCATAATCATTTTGTGATAAATTACTAGTATATAAAGGGATGAGTAACATATTTATTAGTTGTGTTAGAATTGAAAATATAAAATATACAGTCCCACTAGATATCAACTTATTACTATTTAAACTCATACTTACCACTATTCCTTAACTTAAAATTATTTCTTAACCACACGAGTAAAAGTTTTTTTAAAGTTTAAAATGTGAACATAATAATAAACTAAATTTTTTATAAAGCCTAACCCCTTATAGCTTTTTTCAGAATACAAATTTCCTTTTAATATGTTTACAATAGCTTTTGAATATCCTAGTTTCTTAGCCAACTCTAAACGCGAGTAAACCGAAAATTTATGCACACCTTTACCACGTTTTTCTAAAAAAGTATAATCATCAAATAAATACACTGTATTTTTACTAACTTGAACATCAATATTTATAGTACCATCTCGCGTATCTCCAATGGAGAGGTGGAAATAACCATATAAATCGCCTTCCTTGTCTACTACTACATATGGTATATGTTTATCCTGTTCTGCAATTCTCTTTTTTAGAATTTCATATTTGTAACTACCTACTTGGTTACCATATGACTCAATCATTGTTTTCAAATGATACATTTGCATCGGCATTAATGCGTAACAATTATATTTTTCCTCATAAGGAACCATATTATAATTATTCAAGTTTAATATATATCCATTGGAAACCGTGAAAAATTTTGTTTTAATTTTTTTAATTATAGTTTTCATACTCCGATTTCTAACTTTATTTACTAAGCTCATCATCTATTACCTTTCATTATTTTCTTAGAATCATATCATTATTCTATCTAGTCATTATCTTTTCTTACTTTAATTAAATGCCTCTTATAATGTATAAAGCTTAGCAAAGTATTTCCCTTTTTAGTGTATGTATAGATTTGCTCTACTTCTTTCATAAATTTTAACTTATAAAAATCTGTTCCCGCACCCTCCGAATGTAATTTAATATTCTTCTTAAAGCTATCCTTAATACTTTCTTCTACTGATAGAGTGCCTAATTCTAGATTTCTAAATTCCCTATCATAGGCTGCGTCAAAGCAAAATTTTATATCATTAAAAAATAAATTCAGTCTGTACGCAACACAATCATTGTTAATCCTTCCAAATATAACCTCGCTTGGTAAACTATCGATAATTGTTTTTACAAATTTCTTCTTATCTTCATCTAAATAAATACTACCTTTGCCGTCCTCAAGTTTTGAGCGGGAAATCCTTACAATGTCTTCAAAGTTTTGATTATTTATTCTTTCAATTACTGAATCATAAATTAATCCTTTTTTCTTCATTTTATTAAATGCTGTTCTAATATTTTGCTTTAATTTTTTTGAATATACCTGATTTTTGTATTCATCGAACTCATTGAAATCCTCAATTACCAGATATGGACATCCTGATAAAACTTCTGCATCTTTACTATTCAAATCAAAATTCTCAGTAGATTTTCTAATATATTTAAAGTGTAATAAATCAAATTTATAATTACTATAAACATATCCCATAATATAATCTACATCCTCTTTACTTAAACCTCTACCAATAATATCAATAAAGGTTCCACCCCATTGTTGGCCTATAAATTCTATCATTTTTAATTTAATTCCATATTTTCTATGGACTACTTGTATTAATGGAGCTATTGCGATTAACTCTCCTTCTTTATACAGAAAGATTACAATGATCTCTTTTTTATAACCAAATTGATTATCTTCTCTTGGAAAAAATACCTTTAGAAAGCTTTCTATCCAATAATACGAAGTGGTTATATTTTGATTATTTATTTTTTTTTCAAATTTCAACCACTCATTTTTTTTATTTTGTACATCTTCTAATGAGCTACATACATTAATCTGATACATTTTATCCTCCAAACCTTGCTAATTTAATATTTTTACTTAGAGCTTACCTCTCTATAAATACTGAGCAAGTTTTCTGCATAATCTTGATTATTTATCACACTTATCTCATCAACATACTCATTATAATTTTGAATAACCTTAATTACTTTCTCAAATAAATCATCTACGTTCCGGGATTCAAACAATATCGTACCTGTTGGTCTTTCACAGACTTTGCTTGCTATAGAAGGTACCTTATAATGAATTGCTTCTGTAATTGATACTCCCAAACCGTCAGTATTAGTAGGCCTTATAAACAGATTTGTTTTTTGGAGAATAGGATAAAACTCTGTATTTTCTACCTCATAAAACATAATGTGATTTTCCAATTTATATCTTATTATTCTTTCTTTTAACTCTTGATAATACGTTTTTTCAAGTTCTGTCTGACTATCTTTATCTAAAACAGCAAATAGTAAACTCGTTTCTATTCTGTTATCTTTTAATTTCTTCATTAATTCAATAAGCATATCAATTCCATACAAGTCCTCATTTTTATAAAAACGTACACATCCGTTTGCACTAATAAGGAAAGGCGTTCTTTTTATGAAATCCCAAACTGTTTCTGGTATGCTAAGGATATCTTTCTTATCCTCTTGCGGATGGATATATCCTGGAACTGTAATTACTTTTTGATGTTTTATTCCAAATTGAATTAGGTCATTTGTAATTGAATTATTTACACAAATAATTTTTTCAAGTTTATTTAGACTTTTTAATAATAAATATCTAGTAATAAAATTAGAACTCTTTAATTGATCAGTTAGACTTTCTCCATGTACTGTTAATATAATTTTTTTTCCAAAAAAATTATATACTCCTAAAAGAATACGAATTTTTATATCTATGGAATGAAAGTGGAACACATCAGCCTTTAAAAAAGGAAGTCTACACATAAAAAATTTATAATTTTTTATAGGATAAATATCATCTTCTTCTCTTCCCCAATTTGCTTCATTGTATACTGCACTTTCTATCTCTCTTTCATCTAAAAACTTTTTTGTCCTTTTTATATGAACAGAAATCCCACCTATAGGGGGTGGGACTGTACCAATTATATTAATTTTCATTATATAAGCTCTCCTTTTAGTTCTTTTTAAGAGCTAGTTATTTCTCTATACTGTTTCTAAACAGCGATTTTGAAAATCTACTATGCGTTTATCTCTAATTATTCCTTTGTCTATAATTAAAGCTCCTAATAATACTTTATTTTCTATATCTTCAACAATAAAATCTATATATTTACAAATCTCTAAACTTAAAGATCTAGAAACAGTTTTATAAAACATAGTTGGAGTGTGATCTACTACATAATGTAAAACTCCATCAATTTCATAGACAGGATTACTTATACTAGTTGGAACACTTGTCTCTACAGCTTTATGTGCATCGCAACTAATATCAATAATCATTGCTCCTTTTTTCATGCGTTTTAAATCTTCCTTATAAATAATATGATCTGTACGATCAACATCCCAAAGAATTGCGTTTACTAACACATCGTATTTACCAAGTTCTTCCTGGAATAAAACTTCTGTTCTTCTATCATACATTACAACATCAGCCCCAAGAGCAACTAGCGTTTTATATGCACCTCTTCCTATGTTTCCGCGTCCTAAAATAGCAACCTTTGTCTCGTATGGTAATTTCCCATATAAATTATAAGCGTGTAAAACTGCAGCTTCCCCAGCTATCTCATTATTTCGCCAAAAAACGTGTCTTCCACTTTCAAACATATCTTCCCAAGCAATTGCAGTTAGTTTATTATTTATAAATTGATCTGTTATATCTTTATTTTGAACTGCATGTATCCATCCAAAAACAAGCTGTCCTTCCCTTAAATCTTCTAGATATCCAGCGTCACCAGCTTTAGGATCACATATAACATCCCTAGACATAACAATATCTCTTTCAACTACATTAACTCCCATATCAATATACTGTTTATCTGTAATTCCTAAAATTTCTCCGTATCCCTTTTCAACATATATCATATCTTTATTACTAATGTTTACTATATCTTCAGGCACTAAAGCTCTTCTTTTTTCATTTTTTTTATCACTTATAGGAAATCCAATTGTTTTTTTCAATGTTTAGTCCCTC
Source organism: Bacillus sp. HMSC036E02 (assembly GCF_001836235.1). NCBI lineage: Bacteria > Bacillati > Bacillota > Bacilli > Caryophanales > Bacillaceae > Bacillus > Bacillus sp. HMSC036E02. The sequence continues at coordinate 343,675 of NZ_KV827857.1, forward strand.
ACTTTATATTAGAGATAATAAATCTATGTTTTTGGTTTAACGGCCTATCTATATGGTTTACTATTCTTACTTCAATATTAATATTAGTATCTATTCTTTTTTGAAGTTCATTACTAAAACGAATCCCCTCAGCTTCTGTATAATATTGGTTTGGTACAATAAGTACTTCCAATTGATTATAATCTTTTTGTACTAACTGTAAATCCCTAAAGTTTTCAACATGACGAATGGCAAATTCCAACATAGTTGGTGAATAATGCTTCCCATCCTCAGTCACTAAAAAGTCCCCTGATCGCCCATCAATTTCTTTTACACTGACATATGGTTTACCACATTTACATTTACAGTCGCTTCCAGATATTGTTGCAATATCTGATGTTTTATAACGAATAAGTGGAAAAGCATAGTTATTAAAACCTGTCCCCACAATTTCGGCCATTTCATTTTCTTGATTGACTGAGGATCCATTGTTATCTAAAAATTCCACAATACCATATTCAGGTAAAACATGGTACCTGCTACATATTGGGCAATATTCCATTAAAGCTAGACGTTCATTATGCCCATAATAATCAATTACTTGAGTATTAAAAGCCTTTTTTATTTCTTCTCTTTGAAAATCGTACATTTTTTCTGAGGAACAAAAAACAGCTTTAAACTTTCCTATTTTTCCTGACAGTTCATTTCTATTAATATATTTAGATAAGAGATAAATCAATGAAGGGTATGCTTGTATAAAAGAGGGTTCATATTTTGAAATGACACCTAATATCCCCTCCATTTTTTCTTCATCTAAATTTCTAGTATTTATAGATATTACTTTATTATAAGGACTATATTTATATAATTGTTCACTATCATTTGCATCTCCTCTTAACACTAAGCATAATTGCCCTTCATAACCATACTTCTTCCATATACGATTAAAAAATGCAGCTTCTCTATTGTTTGTAGTATCTGTATTGTAGAAATGCATTGGGCTAGAAGTCGTGCCACCTGTATTAATAGACTTAATTTTACTTATATCAATATTTTTAGCTATAAATTTTTCTCTATTTTCTTTAACCACGGACTTATCTATAATAGGGATTTTCTTCAAATCTCCAACATCCCTAATATCTTTTACACTAATCCCATATTGATTAAACATTTGAGTATAGAAAGGAACATTTTCATAAGCATGCTTAATTAATAACTGTAATTGTGTATTTTGAAATTCGGCTATCTTTGTAGCATCCCACGAAGAAGAAGATTCTAAGAATCTTACATACTCTTTATACTCTTTGCTTTCTCTCAACTTTTGAGGAATTAATGCAGCCATATATAATAGCGGTAATTTAAATGGGTACGGTAATTTTTTTATAGTATTCTTCAAACTAATCATCCTTATAATTTTTAAATACTAAAGATGTCTCTAGGTGAGAGGCAGAAGTTTTCACCACTAACTTTATACTTTCCTTTTTCCTCCCATAACCATCAGAAACAAAAATAGCTTCATGATCTATTTTCATATTTTTATTTACTTGTAAGACTCCATAAACATGTTTTTTTGAAATATGTACCTTGTTTCCTTCAAATTTGACCTTAACTTCAGGATCTAGAATGAAATTAAATTTACACTGGTCAAAAGTTTTTTCACCTATTACATTATCCTTGATATTTATCTTATTTCCCTCTAAATATATAGCCCTCTCATGAATTACCCCACATTTTTTTAAATACCCTCTATGCTGACCTACAAATTTACTATCTTTAAAATAATTACCTTTTGAGAAACTTTGTTCTGCCATCTCAAATAAATGATATTTCTCAAAATCATTTTGTTCATATGGTGGGATTTCAAGCGTATTATGCACACTCGTGCTTCTAAATAAGTTTCGCATTTTATAATCAGCTGTATACGTAAATGTGCCTGAATCAATAAAAATATCTTCGCCAGCAACGCTTAAAGTAAAGCTTAACTGATCATTATGGCTATGTGCTCCCTGTCCTCTAAACGATAATTCCCCGCATCGAATACAGCAATATACATCCTCATTCCGTAAGATGTAATATCCACCACTGCTAAATGCTTTAGATTCCAATAAGAACTGCTGCTCGATATCAGTCCAGCTTCCCGTACACCATAGGGCATCCTCCCTATAGTCTAAACCAAAATACCGAAAATCATCCCTATTGAAAAATTCACCTGCAATTGCTAGTAGATGTCGAAAGTCATTTTTATTCCAGGAACCATAGTTAGAAAAAATAATAAGTCTTCCGTCATCCGCATCCCCAATTAACGGACTTTTTCCATTAGGTTGATTTAAATACATTAAGAAATCACACATTTTTTCTAAACGCTCAACATAATTTTCAGAAAAGTTAATACTATTTTCCTTACATAATATAGTTGTAATTAAAAATAATTCGGTTACCAATCTATGATACGAGGTAGAGGCTTCATAATTTGTCCCATCTTCATTTACTTGTACAAACATCTCTTTTTCTAGTTCAGCTACTCCATACGCTAACCACTTCTCGGGAGTATTACTATTAAAGACTGAGGAGAGACTAAACTGCTTGAAATATAACCCTAACCAGACTAATCCTACTATATTAGATAAATAATGATTACCAGTATGTTCACCTTTATTCTCTAAATTTTTATAAATAAACTTTCCGTGCATATATAAACTCTTATTGAAAACTTCCCAAAAATCCTTATCTATTTCTCTCGAATCTCTGAAAAGACAATAACCAACTATCCAATTTACAGCCCTAATTGCTACGTCCATTGTACATGTCCAATTCACAGACATCTCAACAGGATTCTTCTCTATCCAATCTATTATCTGTTCTTTAAACTCAACTGCATATTTTTCATCTTCCATTACCCAATATGCTTTCCCTAGTGTAAAAACATGCTGGAATCTTGATAACTCCCATGGTACCTTGACATCAGCTTTATTCTGCAAGTCAATTATTTTAATTTCTTTATAAAACTGATTATCCCAAATAAATCCTGTTTTAAAGTCCTTATTCCATAATATATTCTTCCCTAATTGAGCATCACCAGAACCTAATAAATTAAAGGTATGATTATATATTTTTTCAGCATCCCCAATAAGTTCTGCCTCTCCACCCAATTTTTTTAATTTGCTCATATAATTTAATTTATCTCTTGTTTCAAATAAAAAATTACATAGTGGTTGGAAATTCTTAAAAGCTTCTTGTTCCACATCTATTAAATTTTTCGCAACAACTAATTTACGTCCTTTATAATATATAGCCTCATACGATTTTTGAGCTATCTTGCGAGCAATTATATGGGCTGGTTTTCTCCTTAACTTGCGTACTCTCTGTAAGAACCTTGACATTCTTGCCCTCCAAAATAGTTTATAAATTATTTAATAAATCCTTTTGTATCGATTACAACTTTTTCCTTTAATTGATCGAAGTCAATTGAACCAAAAATTTCATGATCCACTAATACTAAAATAATATCTGACTGCATTACAGCATCCTCAATTGTAAGAAGTGAAATATTCTCATCTTTCAAGGATTTCGGTAATTCATTTACGTGTGGTTCAACAGCAATTACCTTACCAATATTTAGCCCCGCTAATTTTTTCACAATTTCTAACGCTGGACTTTCACGTAAGTCATCAATATTTGCTTTAAACGCTAATCCCAAACAAGCAATGACTGGATTTTTAAATCTATCTGCTTTTTCTTTTACTTTTTCAACTACATACATTGGTTTATAATCATTAACATTTCTCGCAGTATGTATAAGTTTAGCTTCTTCCGGCGCAGCATCTACAATAAACCAAGGATCTACAGCAATACAATGTCCCCCTACACCTGGGCCAGGCTGTAAAATATTCACACGAGGGTGACGATTTGCTAAACGAATTAATTCCCAAACATTAATATTTAACTTGTCACATATTAAGGATAGCTCGTTTGCAAAAGCAATATTTACATCACGGAATGAATTCTCAGTCAATTTCGCCATTTCTGCTGTTCTAGCATTCGTATCTAAAATTTTCCCTTTTACAAATTGTTTATAAAATTCAACCGTACGTTTGGTAGATTCTTTATCCAACCCACCAATAATACGATCGTTTTCTACTAGTTCCTTTAAAATATGCCCTGGTAATACACGTTCTGGGCAATGAGCCACATAAACTCTTCCTTTATCACTATGCATCTCTTCAGAAGTTGTTAAGTCCGAACGCTCCTCTAAAATCCATTCTGCAACTTTTTCGGTTGTGCCGATTGGACTTGTGGATTCAAGAATAATAATATCTCCATTTTTTATAACAGGAGCAATTGTTTTTGCAGCGGCCTCTACATATGCTAAATCTGGTTTATGACCATCTTTAAATGGTGTCGGCACTGCCAAAATGAAAATATCTGCTTCTTCAGGCTGTAATGAAGCTTTTAATTTCCCACTTTGTACCGCTGCTTTAACTAAAATATCTAAATCTGGTTCATAAATATGTACTTTTCCACTATTAATCATTTCAACTGCATTTTTATTTACATCAACACCATGCACTTGAAATCCTTTTGTTGCTAGTAAACTTGCAGTAGGTAAACCAATATATCCCAATCCCATTACACATATCTTTTTATCCATTTTCTTTGACCTCTTTTCTGTCATTAACTACTAAGATGCACCATTAGACCTAATCATAATTTGAATTGTTTTCAAAATAATCTTCAAATCATAGGATAGGCTTCTCTTATTAATATATTCTAAATCTAACTCTACCATTTCTTTAAAACCTACACTATTTCTCTCAGTTACCTGCCACAGTCCTGCACATCCAGGAGTAACAAATAATCTTTGTTTATCATATTGTGTATATTCCTCCACTTCTCTTGGAAGTGGTGGACGTGGACCAACTAGACTCATTTCACCTTTTAATACATTTAATAGTTGTGGTAACTCATCAAGACTTGTTTTTCGTATAAATTTACCGATTCTTGTGACACGAGGATCTTCCTTCATTTTAAACATTGCACCAGACACTTCATTATATTTTAATAAATCTTGTAATTTTTCTTCCGCATCTGTTACCATTGAACGAAACTTGTACATATAAAATTCTTTTCCGTTTTTGCCAACACGAACTTGCTTAAAAAACACAGGGCCTTTTGAATCTTCATATTTAATTAAAAATGCTATAACAATAAAAATTGGCGATAATACTATTAATCCACATAATGCCCCAATAAAATCCATACAACGCTTAGATACTAAATATACTTTACGGCTATTTACCTTTTCGAAATCAATTTCTTCATTTTTTTCTTTTGCTACATCTCTACTCGAGACTTTTGCCAGATCCAATCCTTCTCACCTCACATTTATACATGTACACTTTCCTTCATTGCGAGTGCACGTATATAATCTATTAACTCTTCTTTCAATTCAGTCTGCTGTAATGCTACTTCAATGGTTGTTTTAATAAATCCAAGTTTTTCTCCCACATCATAACGTGTTCCTTCAAAATCATAAGCAAACACTCTCTGAATTTCATTTAAACGTTGAATCGCATCTGTTAACTGAATTTCCCCACCAGCACCTGTTTGTTGATTTTCAAGAAACATAAAGATTTCTGGTGTTAATACGTAGCGTCCCATAATTGCTAAATTTGATGGTGCAGTTCCTTGAGCTGGCTTCTCCACAAATTGACGTACTTGATAACGGCGATCGCTTTGTTCAATCGGATCGATAATACCATAGCGATGTGTTTCGTTTTCAGGCACTGTTTGTACACCAATAACTGACGACTGTGTACCTTCATATTGATCCATTAATTGACGTAAACATGGTGTTTTTGCTTGCACAATATCATCACCAAGTAATACTGCAAATGGTTCATTTCCAATAAATTTACGTGCACACCATACTGCGTGTCCCAGCCCTTTTGGTTCCTTTTGTCTTATGTAATGAATATTAATTTTTGAAGAAGCTTGTACTTTTTCTAGCATCTCATGCTTCCCTTTTTCTAAAAGGCTTTGTTCTAATTCGAAAGAATGATCAAAATGATCTTCAATGGCACGTTTACCTTTTCCAGTAACAATAATAATATCTTCAATTCCTGATTCTATCGCTTCTTCTACTATGTATTGAATCGTCGGTTTATCGACAATTGGTAACATTTCTTTCGGCATCGCTTTTGTCGCTGGTAAAAATCTTGTCCCAAGACCAGCAGCTGGGATTATCGCCTTTCTTACTTTTTTCAATTATATTCCCCCTTACATTCTTTTATCTATATGTAACAATAACAAAAACCCTACCTATAAAGTTATTTTTATAACTCTATAGGTAGAGTTTCTATTAGAAATAAATTATGGGCATCTAACCCATCCTCACGTCATACTCCCGACGACAAGCGTCTAAGGTAGGTTCGAAAATAAATTTTCTACCCACAGCACGACCGAGTGCCCCCATTGATAACGGTTAGGAGACATCACCAATTCTTTATTTAAAAAATACCAAACAATTTTTTACGACGAATTTGTTCTGGATCTTCTTTATAAATTGCCTTCCCGCTAATTAATAAGTACGGATTTTCTTTCAAATCACTCATAACATTCATTCCGAATTCTTTCTCAATTAGTTCATAGCTTTCCGCTAAATGAAATCCTCTCGATGTCGTGTTATGTGCATCTGAAGCGACCATATGCGTTAAATTATGTTCTACAAGTTGAAGTGAAAACTTTTTAATTTTTTTACCGAATTTCCCAAGCAAACTCCCTGCTGTCACTTGTGTTAATGCACCTTTATTTACAAGGTTATATAACTTATCTGGCCGCTCGATTAACTCGGCATTACGTTCTGGATGAACGATAATTGGAATCATTCCTTTTACACGTAATTCGTATAATAATTGTTCGGCATAACGTGGTACGTGATTCGATGGAAATTCAATGAATATATATTTATTTGTTTCATTTAAAGTAACGATTTTATCAGCTTCATAGTCTTCTAATAAATCGCCATATAACCTGACCTCTTGCCCAGGTAAAATAGTAAGTGGAATATTATGTTGTTGTAGTTCATCATTTAGTTGTTTTACGTGATGAATAATTGAGGTACGTTCATTTATATATTTACCATTTTGATGATGTGGTGTTGCGACAATAGTATGTATTCCTTCTGACACGGCTTGTTGTGCCATTGCTAAACTATCTGTTACTGTCTGTGCACCGTCATCGATACCAGGTAAAATGTGACAATGTAAATCTATCATTTGTTTCATCCTCCCTCTCTCCTATAAAGATCTTTTTTCCCTTGAATATGAGATATTGCTCATATTCAAGGGAAAAAAGGAGATATGTTTTTACCATATCTCACTTTAAAATTAGTTTGCACCGTAGTAATAATATAAGCCTTCTTCACGTTCACGATCATTCAGAACAACACCCAACAATTTACCTTTAGCCGATTCTAACAATCCTTTTGCTTTTACCGCTGTTTCTTTCTCTGTTGATTCACTACGAACAACAAGAATAGAAGCATCACATACATTTGCCATAATTTGCGCATCCGTTACAGCTAAAATTGGCGGCATATCAAAAATAACTAAATCGTACATACTGTATGCTTGTCCAAGAAGTTCTTTCATTGATTTTGAGCCTAACAATTCGGCCGGGTTTGGTGGGATCGGACCACAAGCTAAAAAGTGTAGATTGTCTACAGATGTCGTCTGTACACATTTTTCTAAACGTTCACTATGTGTTAGTACATTCGTAAGTCCAAAAATGTTGTCTACTTGGAACATTTGATGCATTGCTGGTTTACGCATATCTGCATCAATTAATAATACTTTTTTTCCTTGTTGAGCAAACACAACTGCCATATTCGCTGTCGTTGTCGTTTTCCCTTCACTCGGGTTTGCAGACGTGACCATTAATGAATGTAAATTCGTATCAACAGCTGCAAATTCAATATTCGTTCGAATATTACGATATTGTTCTGAAATTGGTGATTTCGGTTGTTGATGAGCAATTAATTGACGGCGTTGACGATGATTCTTTTTCTTTTTAAATAAATTAAGAGCCAATTGTTTGTCCCCTCACTTTTCTTGATGATGGAGCGTGCGATTTCACGTTCATTGTTTCTTCATCCATACGAGCTACAATCCCTAATACTGGTAACCCAAGTAAGTTTTCTACATCTTCTTCTTTTTTCACTGTGTTATCTAAATATTCTAGTAAGAACGCAAGACCAACTGAAGCCATTAAACCAACAACGAAAGCAATTGCCACATTTAACATTGGACGCGGTTTAATTGGAGATTGATTTTCTGCAACTTCTGCTTTAGATAATACTGTTACGTTATCAACGCTCATAATTTTTGCAACTTCACCTTTAAATACATCTGCAGTTGCATTTGCAATATCACGGGCTAGCTTTGGATCCTTATCTTCAACTGTTAAAGAGATTACTTGTGAATCTTTTTCATTCGCAACATTAATCTTTCCTGTTAAAGCTTGCGCTGTCATATTTAAATTTAATTTTTCATTTACTTGATCTAAGATTACTGGACTTTTAATAATAACCTTATATGTATTCGTTAATTGAATATTTGATTGTATTTCCCCTAATTGAATTGAAGAACCCTCTTGCTTCTTCTGGTTAACAAGAATTTGCGTCGAAGATTGATAGATTGGTGTCATAAAGAAAAAGCTAACGATAGCACTTACAATAGCTGCACCAAAGGCAATTACGAGGATCATTGCTAAACGTTTTTTTAAGATATGAAATAAATCTTTTAGACTAATTGTTTCTTCCATAAGTTCCTCCAACTTTCTAAAATTTACACATAGGAAAAATTATAACATATAAATCTTACATTTTTTATTTTTAATAATTCAGTTCTATATTTGTTCACAAGAAACAAGTTTAATCTTACAAAATAATCTTAAATATGACAACACATTCCAATGATTTCCCAAAAATTTTATCATATCATGCTTTTTACATTGTATAACTTGATAAATAATTTTCAGAAAACAAAAAAGCCAACATTTTTTTGTTGGCTTTTTCATATTTTAGTAATAACCATACTGCTCTTTTTCTTCTCTTTTATCGTTTAAAACGACTCCAAGTATTTTTCCTGATGCTTTATCTAATATTTGTTTCGCTTTTACGATTTTATCTTTTTCCGTCTTTTCACTTCGTACAACGAGTACGATTCCATCACATTTATTCGCAAGTATTTGTGCATCTGTAACCGCAAGGACAGGTGGTGTGTCGATTAATATAATATCAAACATGTTATATGCTTCTAGCAACGCCTCGTCCATTGCCCGGCTCCCTAATAGTTCTGCTGGGTTTGGCGGGATTGGACCTGCTGCCATTAAGTATACGTTCTCTATATCTGTTTTTTGAATGCATTGCATAAGTTTTGCTTGTCCTGATAATAAGTTCGTTAACCCATTTGAAATATGAATGGCAAATAAGTTTTGTATCGTCGGCTTACGCAAGTCAGCTCCAATTAATAAAACTTTCTTTCCTTGTTGTCCGAAAACAACTGCTAAGTTTGCGATTGTTGTTGTTTTCCCATCACCTGGGTCGGCTGAAGTAACAATAATAGAACGAACATGATTATCTACAGATGTAAACTCAATGTTTGTACGAATGTTACGGTATTGTTCTGTAATACGCGATTTAGGCTCTTTATGTGTAATTAATTGTCGTAATGGTTTTCTTTTCTTTCTCCCGAACATATTCATAAGCTCCTTTTGTGAAATGCGACATTTCCCTTTTCTCTCTTTTATGCTCGATTTCATACGTCTAATTAATTTTTTGCTGTTTTCCCCATATCTCATCATAATCAATAACATTCTAATTTGTCTTATTTAAGTATCTTAACAATATGACAATGCCCTTATTTCTTTATTACCTTTATCACTTATCCTGTTTTCTAGATAAATAATAAAGTAAGTATATGGTAATTACCATCTATTTACAAGATATTTTCTGATTAGTTTGTATATTATCATTTCATCGTTATATAGCAGAAACTAAAAAATCCCCTTGTCTTTTCACAAGGAGATTTTTTAGTACTATCTATTCTTTTTTATCACCAATCGCAAATGTAATTTCTGCCTCACATGCAACTTCGCCATCTACTGTTGCGATTGCTTTTCCTTTTCCAATTGGGCCGCGTACGCGTGTCATTTCTACTTCTAGACGAAGTTGATCACCTGGGCGTACTTGTTTTTTGAAACGGCAATTGTCGATACCTGCAAAGAAAGCAAGTCTTCCGCGGTTTTCTTCTTTCTTTAATACTGCAACTGCTCCGACTTGTGCTAATGCTTCTACAATAAGTACACCAGGCATAACTGCATAGTCAGGGAAGTGTCCGTTAAAGAATTCTTCATTTGCGGATACATTTTTAATCCCAACCGCTCTTTTTCCTTCATCTACTTCTAATATTTTATCAACAAGTAAAAATGGATAGCGGTGAGGAATGATTTCTTTAATTTGTTCTATATTTAGCATGTAACAATCGCCCCTTTTGTAATATTGGTCTTACCACTTGGACATATTGCTATTATCCCATTTTGTTTATTGTTTGTCATTACAAAGTAACATTTTATATTTAGCACAACTTCCTAAAAAAAATGCACACACTCTATTCCATTAAAATAGTTGCACATTTTTGCAACTGACACGGAGGTGGAAAAGAGTGTATGCCCAAATTAGGGAAAGGCAATATGTATTGAAACATTATTTGCCTTAATGTCGTATTCGACTCATTATATTATAAACGTTTTCAATTAAGGAAATATTAAATTTAACCATATATATGAATATTTTACCTGTTTCCTTCATATTTCTCTATTTTCCTTCCATTTTCGCAAAAAAACAAAATAAAAAAATATAAAAACGAAAAAAGAACTAAGGCATTAGCCTTAGTTCTTTCAAATTATCTCAAAGCACGCTTTGGTAATCTGTCGATATTCTCTAACATAATACCTGTACCAACCGCAACGCAGTGCATTGGGTTTTCAGCAATTAATACTGGTACTTTTAGTTCTTCTGCTAGAAGCATGTCGATACCGTGTAGTAAAGCTCCACCGCCTGTTAGAATAACACCGCGGTCGATGATATCTGCAGATAATTCTGGTGGTGTGCGCTCTAATACACCTTTTGCAGCTTGTACAATAACAGCTGCATTTTCTTTTAATGCTTCTGTAATTTCTTCAGAGCATACTGTAATTGTACGTGGTAAGCCTGTTACCATGTCACGTCCGCGAATTTCAAGTTCTTCGCTACGTGCACCTGGGAATACTGTACCAACTTTAATTTTAATATCTTCTGAAGTACGTTCTCCAATTAATAGCTTATACTTACGTTTAATATAGTTTAAGATCTCCATATCAAACTTATCGCCAGCCATTTTGATAGAGGAAGAGGTAACAATATCACCCATAGATAGTACAGCGATATCTGTTGTACCTCCACCAATATCAACAACCATGTTACCGCTTGGTTGGAAGATTTCCATACCAGCACCAACTGCGGCTACTTTTGGTTCTTCTTCTAAAAATACTGTTTTACCACCTGAACGTTCAGCAGCTTCACGAATTGCTTTTTGTTCTACTGATGTAATATTTGTTGGACAACAAATTAAAATACGAGGTTTTGAAAAGAAGCTCTTTACGTCCAATTTGTTAATGAAATACTTTAACATTGCTTCCGTAATTTCGAAGTCTGCGATTACACCATCTTTAAGTGGACGAATTGCTACAATATTACCAGGCGTACGTCCCACCATACTTCTCGCTTCTTCACCTACTGCTAATACTTTACCACTATTACGATCAATTGCCACAACAGATGGCTCATTTAATACAATACCCTTACCTTTAACATGAATTAATACGTTAGCCGTACCTAGGTCAATTCCGATATCTCGCGCAAACATTCCCGTTTTTTCCTCCTCGATATTCAAAATCAGGTTACACCCGAATTCTTTTCACCTAATTTCTGATTTTATCATAAATTTAACAGAAACGTAATATTCGCAAAAAGAATTCTTCTGAAAAATATTACCGAATGTGAACGGAATGTTTGCTACTGTAACATTATTGACGTACAGGCTTCTCTACATCTTCTTTTCTATACTTTTGTTTTGTTGCTTCTCCCCCTCTTAAATGACGAATAGACTTATGATAATCAAGAATTTCTTTCACTTCATTTGCGAGCTCTGGATTAATTTCTGGTAGACGTTCTGTTAAATCTTTATGGACTGTACTCTTTGATACCCCAAATTCCTTTGCAATGACACGCACTGTCTTTCTTGTCTCCACGATATACTTACCAATCTTGATAGTTCTCTCTTTGATGTAATCGTGCACACCACTCGCCTCCCTAATTTGGATGTGAGAAGGGTGAAATGAGCCTCGCTGCATACGACTAAGAAGTAAGTGTGAGTGCTGTTTGTAAGCGTTAAACATTCTTGGATTTATAATGAAATGATTCACGATTTCTCACCTCAAACACTCTCTTTGCTTTGGTTTATACCATTGTATTGCCCGCACTACTGATATATGCTACATGTTCACTATTTTTGCGGACTAAGTTAAGAAAAATTACGTTTTTTTGTGAGAAATACGTTAAAACTGACTATTATAGCGAAAAAAAATGACACCTTGTATAAAAGGTGTCATTCTTCTCGTTCCAATTCTTCTTCTAACAATTGATGGTGGGGAACCTCTTTCTTACCGGCAATGTAATAATATAAAGTGAATAAAACAAACAATAAAATAATAGCAGTCGACAGAACAAACAAAAATGACACAGTATCCCCTCCCTTTTGTAATATATATTCGAGAATCTCGTCATTTTTCCTTGTTATTGCAACTTTTTTCTCGAAATTGAGTATTTTTATATAAAAATAAAAAAATCAGCTCCCCTAGTGGGAACTGATTTTTTCACTTCATTATTCTTGTGAAGAAGAATCGTTAGATGATTCTGTAGAACCATTTGTTGATTTTTCTTCTTTCTTCGGTTCTTCTTTTTTGTCACTAGTTGAACCGCTTGTTGATTTCTCTTCTTTTTGAGACTTGTCTTCTGTTTTACTTTCAGGTTTCGTGCTCGTTGACTTCTCTTCTTTTTGAGATTTGTCATCAGCTTTTTTACCAGAAGCATTCGTAGCCTTTGCAGCACCTGCATCAGCTTTAATTTCTGTTACTGATTTATTTAAGTAACGTTCAGGGTTCACAGCCACATTGTCTTTACGTACTTCAAAGTGAACGTGAGAACCTGCCTCTTTATTCATTGCACTTAGACCGGATGTTCCTAATACTTCACCTTGTGCAACTCTTGCACCTTTTTCTACTTTCACACTGCCTAAGCTTTGATAAGATACCGCTACACCATTTCCACTATCAACTGTTACAACATAACCAAGAAGTGAATCTTTTTCAGCTTTCGTTACTGTACCACTTAAAGCAGCAGCAACATTGAATTCTTTTCCATTCTTCGCAGCAATGTCAATTCCTTTGTTCGGGGAATATGTGTTGTTATAAAAGACAAGTGCTTTTTCTTGTTCCGCCTCAGTTGCTGCATCTTCATAGAATTTCTTCTGTACGACTACTTCCGCATTCGCGGCAGCTGGCATTTTCACTACTTCTGAAGATTTTGTTACTGGTACTGCTGGATCTTCCGATTGTGTATACGGTGTTGCTTGATCGTGGTTTGGAGTCTTCTTCGGATTAGCTCCTTGGAACCATAGCGCAACCATTAAGATTACCGCTGCACAAGCAATGTATAGTGCCGGAAACACCCATCTTTTTTGAAATAAATGTACTACCTTTTGCGACTTTTTATTATTTCTTCCTCGCATTCCATCATCACCTCAGCAATCATTTTGAACAATATTCACGTATCCTATACAACGTATAACTAATTACTTTTCGACAAAATCTGTAAAAATATGTATGAGAATTGCAAAATTTCCGAGGAAATGATAGAAAAAAGAAAAAACTGAGCACTTTTGGCTCAGTTTTTAGTCTAATTGTTTCTTTTTATATACGATTAAACATACAAAGAGCGATATAATAAGCCAAACTGCAACATTTAATACATGCCCACTAATACTACTAAATCCCGCCCCACCTACTAAGCTGTTAAGTGCTTTCACAATATGAGATGTTGGAAGATATCCAATCATCGTCTTAATTACTTTATTTTCAACCATTGGCTCAAACTGTACAGCCAAATACATCGTCATTAATATCGGCATTCCAATTATTGATGTTTGTGGTACAGATGCAGCTAACAATCCAATCATTGTTCCAATCACAATAAATAGAATTGTTCCACATAAGAAAATAAATCCTAGCAATAATAGATTTCCACTGAATTGATCCAAAATAAATAAGTTCACAATACAAATGCCCAATGTCAAACATGCTGTTAATATACTTTTTCCAAGTAGAACTTCAACCGAAGATGCCGGTGATAGCATTAATACACGCAATGTATGTTTTTCTTTTTCTTCTGCAATTACCATAGATTGAACAAAGCCTGCGACAAATAGGAAGGCCGTTATAGTAGTAATGCCTAACATTTCCTTTCCCGCTCCAAATCTGCTAAACAAAAATGAAAGTATAATTGGTAAAAATGCCATTAACAACACTTGTGAATTTGTCTTAAAATCTTGTACTTCTTTTCTAAAAATAGCTGATACACGTCTCATTGAAAATGTCATTATAATCCCCTCCCAGTAACTTCAATAAAAATATCGCCTAAAGTTGGTTCGTGTGAATGAATGGATAGTAATTCTCCTTTGTTCATCCATTCTGAAATACGTTTTGCACCTAATTCATCTTTTTGTACCGTTTCTTTCTTCTTATCCTTTAACACGACTTGTATTTGATCTTTCGCGTATTGTAAGCGAAGGTTCTCCGGTGTATCAAGTGCTACAATCTCTCCGCCACACAGGAAGGCAATGCGGTTACAAAGCGTTTCTGCTTCGTCCATGTTGTGAGTCGTTAAGAAAATCGTCGTTCCTTCTTTATTTAAGTCTTTTAAGATTTTATGAATGTTTTGTACGTTTACTGGATCAAGTGCAGATGTTGGTTCGTCTAAGAAGAGGATATCTGGTTTATGAAGGATTGCTCTTGCTAGTGTGACGCGTTGCTTCATTCCCTTTGATAATTTTTTTACTGGTGTTTTTTTATCATCTAATAAATTCACTTGTGCTAGTACTTCATCGATTCGTTCTTTTTTGCAATCGTATAAGTCACAAAATAATAGTAAGTTATCATAAATGCTAAGTCTTTCATATAAGCCGCTGTTATCTGTTAAAATACCAATTCGTTTGTAATCGATGCTACTTGGTCCTGTAATATCTTTCCCTAATACTCTTACCGTTCCAACACTATGAAGCAATTGAGAAGTTAAAATTTTTACTGTTGTCGTCTTACCAGATCCACTCGGTCCAAGGAATCCGAATATCTCTCCTTGCTTCACCTCAATATTTACATTTCGAAGTGCCGTTTTTCCACTGAAACTTTTCATTACATCTTTCATTTCAATTGCCAATGTCATTTCTTCATCCCCTTTGTTTTTCTTCTTTATAGATGAAAGTCGCTTTAGCGCTTTTCGTTCGTTTGTTTCGCTTTTCTTGACTCAATCATATGAAAAACAAAGGGTAGGCGCATTAAAATACCGGTAAAAGGAGTATTTTTACCGGTGAATGAATCGCATGTTGAGCTTATTGGAGCACTTTTATAGTCCAATAACACCTTTTAATTCATCCATTCGTCCTTTTGAAAGCGGGATTGAACTTTTTCTTTCGTCGTCTAAAATTAAGCTAAAACTGTTACGAGTCCAAGTAATCACTTCTCGCACTCTTTGTAAATTCACAAGGTACGAGCGATGACATCTAAAGAAACCAAAACCTGTTAACCTTGCTTCTAGTTCACCTAATGTTAAAGCGCATACGAAATCTCCTTCACGAACGTGAATATGTGTTACTCCGTTTTGTGTTTCAATGAAATGGATTTCCATCGGATCAAGTAAAATGATTTTATCGTTCACTTTCGCAGGTATTCTTTCTAACTTCATTTGAGGAATTATTTGAACGACCTTCTCTTCATCGACTTCTTCTGCTTCCTCTTGTTCAATTTCTACTTTTTTCACACCATCGTTGTTTAATATGTATACATCCTCTGTTAACGAAAGGGCATCCGATAGGAAAGATGACGTAATAAAGATTGCCTTTCCTTGCTCTTTCATTTTCATAATTGCTTTTCGAATAATAATCGTACTCTCTATATCTACATTTTGCTCTGGCTCTTCCAAAATGACTAAATCTGGATGATGAATCATAATTCGTCCTATATGAAGACGGCGCTTCTCTGAAAATGACAATTTTTCTATTTTAACGTTTAGTTTATCTAGGAGACCAACATACTGTACGACTTCTTCTATACTTACCTTTGATTCATAAAGTCCTAATAGAAACTTAAAGTATTCCTTCACCTTCAAACGATCATATGCTTCATCTTTCAAAAAACAAAAACCGATGCGAGAATAATTTTTCTTTCCAATTGCTTCCCCTTCAAACAGTACGTTGCCAGTTGAAGCTTCTTCTTCACCAATAATAATGCGGTGTAACACTTTAGCTGTATGATTATTGCATTGCAAAACAATACATTGTCCTTTTTCAACCTTTAGCTCAATTTCCGGTAACTGGTTCGTCTTCCCTAACTGTTTCAACTCTAGTAACGCCATTTCATCTCCCCCAAATGCCTTTTTATCCTATTATATCAAACAGTTAATGGAAAATTATGATATTTTAAACAGAAAAAAATAGGTGCCAGAGTTCTGCACCTATTTCTTCACCATCAGTTTTCCTTCATAATCATTCATCGTCTTTATTTCAACGCCTTTATAGTAATGAGCGACGATATCTGTATATTTCTTTCCTTCCGCTGCCATGCCGTTCGCCCCGTATTGACTCATACCAACGCCGTGACCGAAGCCTTTCGTTGTAACGATGATTTTATCTCCTTGTTGTTTCCACGTGAAATCAGAAGAACGTAAATCTAACTTTTCACGAACTTCTTTTCCTGTTAATGTTTTCCCTTGAAAAGCTACATCCTTTACGCGCTTTCCTTCCGTAAGGTCTTTAATATTTCCAACCTTCCCGTCTGCTAGCACTTTCACACCGAGACGTTTTTGAAAATCAGCTACTGTAAATGTTTGCTCGCTCGTAAACTTTGGAGAGGCTTGATCCCACGGACTATCTACACTTTTCAAGTACGGATAATCATTTCCCCAATAGTCAGCTGCATTTTCTGTTCGGCCATTACTCGTTGAAAAGAAGGATGCTGAAATTGGTTTTCCATCATACGTTAAAACTTGTCCTGCTGTTTTCGAAACGGCTTCTTCGATTTTCTTCAAATTATTTTCGTAGTTATTACCCCATTGCTTCTTCAATTCATCTTTGCTTTTGTACACTTGATCTTTCACCGTATCTGTCACGTCCGCATTATTTTTCTTTCCTCCGCTTAGCATACGTTGTACTACAAATGTTCTCGCTGCTAATGCCTGCGCCTTTAGTGCCTCTATTTCAAAACTGGCATTCATCTCAGAAGCTACTACACCTGTCACATACTCCTCCACTGGTAATGTTTCTACCTTCTTCTGTTTTTCGCGATATACAGCAACTTGAACAGCTGTATCTACTTTTCCTGGAGCTGGTATGCTTTCTATCGCTGGAGGAGTTTTAGAGGCCGTTTCTTCCCCTACTTTTGCTTTCGCAAATGGAATAACAAGGGCTGCAGGTACAATGATAACGAGCGCTATTAAGAGCGCTACTGTAATAAAAAGTGGCTTTGAAAATTTCATCCTATTTTCCCCCAATATAAAAGCTTTACTCCATTCATTCTTATGGAACAACTCTTTCTTTTAGAACATACTTAAGGGGAAGAGTATAAAACAGAAATTTTCTAAATATTTTTACTGGTACGTGCATAAGTATAGAATTTATTGACTATAACAGTAATAACCAAAAAAAATAGCCCCTATGTCAAAAGACATAGAGACTATTTCAATTAAGCGTGAAGATCAGAAACTTCTTGTTCTTTCACTTCTTCTACTTTTTCGTTTACACGTTCAATAGTTGCACCTAATGCAGCTAATTTCTTATGGAAGTTTACATAGCCACGGTCAAGATGTTTTAACTCAGTTACACGAGTATAACCTTCTGATACTAAACCAGCTAAGATTAATGCAGCTGCAGCACGTAAGTCAGTTGCTGCTACTTCAGCACCTTGTAAGCTGTTTGGACCGTTCATAATAACAGAACGACCTTCAATTTTAATATCAGCATTCATACGACGGAATTCTTCAACGTGCATAAAGCGGTTTTCGAATACCGTTTCTGTAATCATGCTTGTTCCATCAGCTTGTAGTAATAATGCCATCATTTGTGATTGCATGTCTGTTGGGAAACCTGGGTGAGGCATAGTTTTAATGTCAACCGCTTTTAACTTATCTGGGCCGATAACACGTACACCTTCGTTTTCCTCAATAATTTTAACACCCATTTCTTCCATTTTCGCTGTAATTGAGCGTAAATGTTCAGGTACAGCATTTTCAATTAAGATGTCTCCACCAGTAATTGCTGCTGCAACCATGAATGTTCCCGCTTCAATACGGTCAGGAATAATAGAGTGGTTTGCACCATATAATTTATCAACGCCTTCGATACGAATCGTTCCAGTTCCAGCTCCGCGTACTTTCGCGCCCATCGCATTTAAGAAGTTAGCTAAGTCAACGATTTCTGGTTCTTTCGCTGCGTTTTCAAGAATTGTTGTCCCTTTTGCTAATGTAGCTGCAGACATAATGTTTTCTGTCGCGCCTACGCTTGGGAAGTCTAAGTAGATTTTAGCTCCTTTTAGTTCTCCCTCAACATATGCCTCAACAAAACCGTTACCAACCTGTACTTTCGCTCCCATTGCTTCGAAGCCTTTTAAATGTTGGTCAATTGGACGTGAACCAATTGCACATCCACCAGGAAGTGCAATACGAGCACGACCGTTACGTGCTAATAATGGTCCCATTACTTGAACAGATGCACGCATTTTACGTACATATTCAAATGGTGCTTCAATGTTTAGTTCTTTAGAAGAATCGATTGTTACTTGATTATTTTCAAATACGACTTCAGCATTTAAATGACGTAATACCTCATTAATTGTGTATACATCAGACAAAACTGGTACTTCAGATAGTACATTCTTTCCATCACTCGCTAATAGGGCTGCAGCGATTATAGGTAATACAGCATTTTTTGCGCCCTCAACACGCACTGTGCCGTTTAACCGCTTTCCGCCACGGACGATGATCTTTTCCAAATTATTCCCCTCCGTGTCCTTTTTTCAGTATCTATTCACTCAATACTCAGAAGTTATGATCGGTGTGCCAACCACAATTGTATCTTTGTTGTCTGTAGAACGTATTGCTATTTGCACATTTATTTTCTCTCTATTTGTTGAAAGAGCGTCATCCCACTTTTTATTGTATGCGGAGACTGACACAAATGCTCTTTCTTCTACTTGTTCGATCGCTCTTGCTGAAAGATCTTTCAAAACCTGATTGGTTTTATTTTGCAAAACACCTTCAATCTTATCATTCAGTACACCTTGAACACAAGTGTAAATTATAGGTTTTTCACTAAAAATTTTATTCATGTTTTGAACATACTTCGGGTCCCATTTCGCCCCACTTACTTCAAAGATAATGAAAGTGTTTTCTTTAGTATTTTCTTTACTCCAAGTTACTACTACTCGTTCTTCATAAGAAGAAAGCTTTTTATAGGATGTAGCTTTATATCCATCTGGAGATTGCTCTACTTCCCACTTTTGAATATTTGCCTTTTCCTTCACATCGTTTAACAACTTTTGAAACGTATGTATGTTAGAAATTGTTTTTGTTTCTCTCGCTAACCATGACCATTTTTCTACTTTAGCATCATTTTTCTCTAAAGCCTTGATCATGCTCTCCATTTTCTGTTCATCGCTTATCGGTTTCATCTCTCTATATCCAACCAAAAATAAAACAACACTAAGTGCAACAATAAGAATGGCTTTAAGCTTCAATTTCATCCCCTCCTATCCCCATTGTTAACGGAGATTTGAGGTTCTATACACTTACTTTACTAAATACGTTAAACTCTTCGAATAGCCTAAATAATCAAGGAAAAAGTTACTTACAGATGTCCCAATTGCAATTGTAATTAAGATGAGTAATACTCGCGTCTGCAGCACTTTTCCGGACTTCATTAAACGCTCAATGTGAATGCCTTGTAAGGCCCACCACGTAATGGTAATAAACAATAAATGCGAAACAATGGCAATCAGTGCTTGTTGCCCTAAAAGTTGTGCCAAAAAATCGACCCCTTTTTACTCAGCTACTACTTATGAAAGAATATAAAAACGATACCATAATAAGTAGGAGCTACACTTTTTCAAATGCACATAGACATCTTACATTTTACATCGTGATTTTCTTTCCAAAAACGTATATCTACATTACAAGTTAACACAAAATAAAAAGCGCAGAGTACTGACTCCACACCTTTTATTTTCACTATTGTACCACGTTCCCTAAGAAGAAGAAATCTTTCATTAATGGAAAATATTCATAAAAGAAATTGTACCCAATCATCGGCATAATCCCTAGTATTACAATCGAAATTGCACAAAGACTCATAACAACCTTTATATTTAACGGTAACCGTATCCTCTCTTCTGTCTCTCCTGTGCGGAAAAACATTTGTTGTAAAATACGGAAATAATATACGAATGAAACAACTGTCGTACCCATCATAATCGAAGCTAGTACGTAATGTGCTGGCTCTACATGAAGCGCGCCTAAAAAGATATTAATCTTTCCAATGAAGCCAGCCGTTCCTGGTATCCCAGCCAACGATAAAATAAAAATTGTCATCATAATCGCTGCAAATGGCGACCTTTTATATAAACCTGTGAAAATCGTTATATTTTCCTCATCATTTTGTAAGATTAAGCCGTGGATGATAGCAAATGCACCTATATTCATAAGCATGTATGCCAGCATATAAAACCACATGCTATCCATCGTAAATGGTGATAATGCCACAAGTGGAACGAGTAAATACCCTGCATGAGCAATGCCCGAATAAGCAAATAAACGCTTTATATTGTATTGTTTTAACGCGACTACATTCCCAACAATCATCGTAATACTTGCTAGCACCGCAATATATATACTCATATGCCCATATAAAGATTGCATATCTCCTTGTATTAATACACTTGCAAAAACCATAAGGAACAAACGAATAATGAGTAGGAAACCAGCAATTTTAGAAATCGTTCCAAGAAAAGCAGTAACAGGTGTAGCCGCTCCTTCATACACATCAGGTGCCCACATATGAAACGGCACTGTGGCAATTTTAAATGAGAGACCAACTAGCAATAAAAGAAATGCGAGAGCTAACAATAACTGAATACCACTAGCGAGTTCCCCAGTGAGTACCTTTTGCATATCTACAATGTTAGTTGAACCTGTAATACCGTATAAATAACTCATTCCGAAGAGCGTAATCGCCGTTCCAATTCCTCCGCTAATGACGTATTTCATTGCCGCTTCATTTGATGCACGGCTCTTTTTTCGTATTCCTACTAAAATATAGGAAGAAAGTGAAAGTAACTCCAAACCAACGAAAAGGGTAATGAAATCAACACTAGAAGCCATGAACATCGCACCAAGAAGTGCCATTAAAAATAAGTAATAATATTCACCCTTATCTTCAATTGGATTCTTCTTATCATCGCTCATTGCGGTGCATAAAATGAGAGCTGAGGCACCTAATAGCAACGTTTTAAACCCTTTTGAAAATCCATCTAACACAAACGATCCATTTAAAATATCTCCTGCTGGTTCGCTATATAGAGTAATTAATGACACGATTGCCAATACGATGGCAGCAATCGCACCAAAAGCTACATATCTATGGTTCAGCTTAAAAAACAAATCACATATGGAAAGAAGGATGGCGGCGCCGAGAATAATAAATTCTGGCACCATTAGATGCCACGATAAACTAAGTAACGTATTCATATCCATCCTACTTCACCCCCAATGTTTTCAATGTATTTTGAAGCGGATCCCCTAGTATTTCTGGCATAACTCCAATTGCAATAATACAAAAGATAAGTAGTAAAACAGGGACATACTCCCATCCGTGTATATCAGTTTTTGCTTCCCACTCTTTCTTTCCAAATGTCACTTGAAGTGTCGCCCTTAATACATATACAGCGGTTAAAATGATGCCAATCACACCGACTGCAGCAATGACGGGCTCTCCTTGAAATAAACCGAGAAAGGCAAGAAATTCACTGACAAACCCAGACATCCCTGGTAATCCAAGCGAGGCCATTCCTCCTGCTAAAAAGAATCCGCTAAGTATCGGTACACTTTTCGCAAGTCCGCCTAGCACCGTAATATCCGAAGTTCCAAATCGTTGTTCTATAACACCCAGTAGGAAGAAGAGCAAGGCTGCAATTAAACCATGTGATACAACTTGGAATAACGCTCCTTGTGTACCAGGTGCATTAAGTGACGCAAGTCCCATTAACACAATTCCCATATGCGAAATACTAGAGTAAGCCAGTACTTTCCTAAAGTCCGTTTGGATGAGCGCTAAAAAGGCACCGTATAGTAGATTAATTACGCCTAATATCGCAATTAGCGTTGCAACATCGTGAAAATATTCCGGGAATAGCCCTTTCCCGAAGCGAATAATACCGTACGCTCCAATCTTTAGCAAAACACCCGCATGAAGCATAACTACAGCTGGATGCGCTTCTATGTGTACATTGACCATCCAGCGGTGCAACGGAAAAACAGGTAGTTTAATTGCAAAGGCAATCATTATGGCAATAAATACACTAAGCTGCAAACTACTTGGGATGACGAGTGCTCCCTCTGCACTTACGCTTCTTAATATCTCTTTCAGCTCCACAATATTTGTTGTACCTGTTTTCGCGAACAAAATTGAGAAAACAATGAGCAAAATAGCTGAGCCAATACCGTTATATATTAAATAACTATACGCAGCCTTTTCACTCGACAATTTTCCCCACTTTCCAATTAATAAGAACATTGGTGGCAACGTAATTTCAAAGAAGATAAAAAACAACATTAAGTTTTGAGCAGCAAAGACGCCGAGCATTCCTATTTCTAGCATAAGTAACAGCATATAAAATGCTTTTAAGTTTCTTTTAATAGAAAAGGCTGCAATTGCTGCAAGCATCGCTAGAAGAGCCGTCAGTACCATCATGACAAGCGACAAACCATCAATACCGAGCTCGTAATAAATAGAAAACCACCTTTTATCCACCGCTGTAAAATCGCCGAACTTAATCCATTTCACCTTTTCATCAAATAGGGACAAATTCTTTCCAGAAGCATATGTACAAGCGAGGACGATAGCGATTCCAAATGGAAGTGCCGTCCCAAATAAGCCAAGCGCCCGCACTGTACGCAATTCCTTTTTCGGTGTTAATACAAGCAATAAAATTCCTAAAAGCGGGGAAAAAATGAAGAACGTTAACAACAAATCATTCATCGTAAATCCCCTCCCGTATAGAGCAAAATAATGACGAGTACAGCGAGCGAAACCGCTGTTACAGTACCGTACACTTGTACATTCCCGTTTTGAAGTTTCGATCCAAGATTACTTGTGCCTTTAACTACACTTCCAATTAAAACTGCAATTCCTTCGACTACATACACTTCAAATAAGCGAAGCACATGAGCGATTCCTTTCGTAATAGGGATCACCGTCATGTTGTATAGTTCATCCACATAATATTTTTCTTTCAAAAGATTATAAAGAGATGTTTCCGTACCCCCAGCCCAATCTCTAGAAATTGATTTCTTGCCATATATGAAATATGCAAGAGCGATTCCCGCAAATGAAACGAGTGTCGCAACAATCATAATCCCAACTGGTCCATGCGCTTCTTCAACCTTAAACCCTACATCTTTCGTCAACCAATCTCCGAGAAATGTCCCAAACCATGGTGTATTTATATATCCTGCCACTACCGCAAGAACGCCGAGAACAATCATTGGATACGTCATAACGCGAGGCGATTCATGCACTTCTTCCTTCGTCTTCGTTTCTCCAGTAAAGACAAGAAAGTATAGGCGGAACATATAAAATGCTGTTAAAAACGCCGCAATTACCGCTAAAGTAAATAAAACGTAATTGCCATTCATCCACGTCGCCGCTAAAATTTCATCTTTGCTGAAAAAACCGGAAAGCAGCGGAACACCGCTAATGGCAAGGGTACCTATTAAAAATAGCGTACCAGTTACTTTCATCTTCTTCTGTAAACCGCCCATTTTATTAATGTTTTGCGTATGCACAGCATGAATTACACTTCCTGCTGCCAAAAATAGTAGTGCTTTAAAAAAAGCGTGTGTCGTTAAATGGAATATACCAGCTACATAGCCGGCAGAACCTAACGCGAGCATCATATACCCGAGCTGGCTAACTGTAGAATAAGCAAGCACCCTCTTTATATCTGTTTGCACAAGACCAATAGAGGCCGCAAAGATTGCAGTGAAAGCTCCAACGATTGCCACTGTCTGCATCGCCACTGTACTTGCTGAAAATAGAGGGAACATCGTCGCTACTAAATATACGCCAGCTGCGACCATCGTCGCCGCGTGAATAAGTGCCGAAACGGGCGTTGGCCCTTCCATTGCATCTGGCAACCACGTATGAAGCGGGAACTGACCTGATTTCCCCATCGCCCCGATAAAAATTAATATCGCTGTTATTGTAATCATGTAAGGAGGTAGATCCCCTGTATAAATCGCCCTAAATATTGCGTCATATTCAAAACTACCTGCGTACCAAAAAATTAAAATCATCCCGATAAATAAACCAACATCCCCAATACGGGTCATAATAAAAGCCTTTTTTGCAGCAGCCTTCGCTTCTTCTTTAAAGAAATAAAAACCGATAAGTAAAAATGAACCAAGGCCAACTAATTCCCAAAATATATAAAGCTGTAATAAATTCGTTGATATAACAAGCCCTAACATCGCAAATGTAAAGAGTCCTAAATATGCGTAAAAGGTTGGTAATCGTTCATCACCTTTCATATAACCTTTCGAATACACATGTACAAGTAGACTCACAAGCGTCACGATAAATAACATTAAAGCTCCTAATGCAGTCACTTCAAAGCCGAATGATATATCCACATCTCCAGCTCTAAGCCACACCCACTTATGCTTCACGCTTGCTTCTGAAAACCTTTCTATTAACACAAGTACCGCAAGTATAAAGGAGAGAAAGACGAAAAAAATACTAAGTACGCTGCTTCCTTCTCTAATTTTCTTCCCGAATATAATAAGTAACAAAAACGAAACGAGTGGGAAAAGCGGTATGAGCCATGCATAATCGATCATTGTTTCCTTCCCCCTTTTTCGGTCACAATGCTATCCTTTAAGCGTATCCATTTCATCCACCTGAACTGTTGTACGATTACGATATAAAGCAATTAAAATAGCGAGTCCTACCGCCGCTTCCGCTGCCGCTACAGCCATCGTAAACAGTGAGAAAATTTGACCTGTTAAATTCGGAAATAAGCCTAATTTACTAAACGCCACTAAGTTTAAATTGGCAGCATTCAGCATTAATTCGATACAAACTAATACGATTACTGTATTCCGCTTTGTTAAAGCTCCAAATAGACCGATGCAAAACAAAATAATCGCAAGTGTTAAATATGCAGAAGCTGGAACGCTACTCATTGGAATCCTCCTCTTTCTCATCCTTTTTCGCAAGTACAATCGCGCCAACGAGTGCTACAAGTAAAATAACTGAAGTTAGTTCAAATGGGATAATATATTTTGAATAGAGAAGCGTACCGATTTGAAGTGTGTTGTTTTCATGGAGAGGTAAACTTCCTTGTGTGCTTTCATTTGCAAAATCAACATTATTAACAGCGAAATACATAACCGCTCCAAATGCTACAACTGCAAAGAAGATAATCAATTTTCGAAGAGTAAGACGCGATTCATTTTCCGCGTTATGTTTCGTTAACATAATGCCGAAAATCATAATAATTGTGATTGCACCAGAGTAAAGTAAAATTTGTGCAACGCCTATAAATTCAGCTGATAAAAGAAAATACAAACCTGCAATGCTGAGAAATGTCAGAACGAGAGCTAGCATCATGTGCATAACTTTCGTTAAGTTCAACATAAGAACACCACCGATAATTGCAGACAAGGATAGTATAAAGAATGCTACAAACTCGCCATTCATGCTTTATTCTCCTTCCTGACGTTTTCGTCGTTTTCGTCAAGCCACTGCAAATTTTTAAATAAATCATCACGTGAATATTCCGCGAGCTCAAAGTTATTTGTCATAACAATCGCCTCTGTCGGACAAACTTCTGTACATAAATCACACAGAATACAAATTTCAAAATTAATATCATACGTGTCGATAATTTTTCCTTTTTTCGTAGGATCCGGATGTTTCTTTCCTGTTAACTGAATACAGTCTGTCGGACAAATGTTAGAGCACTGATTACAAACAATACACTTTTCCGGATAAAACTTTTGAATACCTCGAAAGCGGTCTGGCAACGGCAACGGTTGATTCGGATAATCGTAAGTCACCTTCTTCTTACTCAAATTGCTTAATGTATATTTTAATCCTTTAAATAGTCCTTTCATCTCTTACTGGCACCCCCCTCATAGATTAGAAGAATAACTCCTTAATCAATGCCGTTAAGAAAATATTCGCAAGTGCAATTGGCAATAATACTTTCCAGCCAAACTCCATTAACTGGTCACCTCTTATACGCGGAAACGTAACGCGGAACCAAATTAATAGAAAGACTACACTGCTAAATTTCAAAGCAAACCATACAGCTCCTGGGATAAATCCAAGGAACATAACTGGATTCCATCCACCTAAAAAGAGCACTGTAATTAAAGATGCCATCCCGAAGAAATATACGTACTCTGAAAGCATGAAAAACGCCCAGCGAAAACCTGAGTATTCCGTATGATATCCAGAAACAAGTTCTGACTCCGCTTCTGGCAAATCGAATGGCGTTCTATTTAACTCTGCAACTGCTGCGATTAAGAAAACGACGAAGCCAATTGGCTGTACGAAAATGTACCAAACCTTCTCCTGCGCCGCTACAATCTCATTTAAATTCAGACTACCAGCTAGCAAAACGATACCAATTACACTCATTACGAGCGGAATCTCATAAGAAATCATTTGCGCCGCCGCACGCATCCCTCCTAAAAGGGAATATTTATTATTCGATGCCCATCCCCCAGTTACAACACCTATCGTCGTAATACCGGAAACAGCGATATAATAAAGTAACCCGACTCCAATATCTGCAAATTGAAATTTATCAGTGAACGGGATAACTGCAAGCACCATAAATGCTGGTGCAAATGCAATGACAGGTGCTAATATAAACAGCGGTTTATCTGCTGCTTTCGGAATACTATCTTCTTTCAATAATAGTTTTAAAACATCAGCTACCGTTTGCAGTAAACCAAATCGGCCTCCAACCTGGTTTGGACCAATCCGCCCTTGCATAAACCCCATCACTTTCCGTTCTGCCAAGATTCCATATGTAACGAAGCCAAGGACTGCAAATAGTAGAAGTACCGCTAATCCGAAAAAAATGAAGAAATTCGTCCAGCTTGAAGGTGATTGTAAGAGCGTCTCAATCATTAGCCATCAACCTCCCCAAGTACAATATCAACTCCACCTAAAATCGTAATTAAATTAGCGATGTTTTCACCTTTCAATAACTTCGGTAAAATTTGCAAGTTATAAAAAGATGGCCTACGAAACTTCAAACGGTACGGCTCTTTCTTTCCGTCACTAGCGATATAACACCCAATCTCTCCGCGCGGCGATTCGATACGTACAAATGCTTCTCCTTTAGGTGCCTTAATAATTTTCGGTACTTTTGCCAGCACAGCTCCATCTTTCGGGAACTGCTGAACCGCTTGCTCAACAATCTTTAAAGACTCCTCGATTTCTTGCATTCGGCAAACGTAGCGATCCCAAGCATCTCCCACGCTTCCAACAGGAATATCAAAATCAAAACGATCATAAATCGAATACGGCTCATCTTTGCGAAGATCCCAGTTTACTCCAGTGCACCGCAAATTTGCTCCGCTTAAAGAATACGAAATCGCTTCTTCCGCGCTATATATACCAACGCCTTTCACACGATTTAAGAAAATCTCATTACCGCTAACAAGATCATGATAACCTGCCAGTTGCTCTCTCATATACGGAACAAACTCTTCCACCTTTTCAATCCAACCATCTGGCGCATCCCACTTCACACCACCAACTCTCATATAGTTAAAAGTAAGCCGTGCCCCGCATAATTCATTTAATAAATTTATAATCATCTCTCGTTCACGAAAAGCGTACAAAAACGGGCTAACCGCTCCTATATCAAGAAGATTCGTCCCCCACCAAACGAGATGGCTCGCAATTCTTCCTAGCTCCATCGCAAGTACTCGCAAGTATTCGGCACGCTCTGGAATTTCAAGCCCCATCATCGTCTCTACAGCATGGCAAATGACGTAATTATTCGTCATAGCTGATAAATAGTCCATTCGATCTGTATAAGGGATAATTTGCGTATACTGTAAGCTCTCAGCGATTTTTTCCGTCCCGCGATGTAAATACCCAATAACAGGTGTAGCTTCTTTAATAATTTCCCCGTCAATCTTAATTACGAGCCTGAACACACCATGTGTACTCGGATGCTGAGGTCCTACATTCAAAAGCATCTCTTCCGTGCGGATCATAGCTACACCTCCACATCATACGGTTCATAGTCTTTTCTAAGCGGATATCCTACCCAATCCTCTGGCATTAAAATACGTGTTAAATTCGGATGCCCTTTAAATATAATGCCGAGCAAATCGTATGCTTCTCGCTCCGGCCAGTCAGCCCCTTTCCAAAGCGCTGTCACAGATTCGACTTGCGGCGTTTCTCGGTCTAGCTTTACCTTCACCGCTACCGATTGTTTCTTACTATATGAAAACAAATGAACATACACTTCCATATGTGTCACAAAATCCGTCGCATGTAGCTCTGACATATAATCAAAAGCAAGTCCCTCATGGAATCGCAGTGACTCCATCACTTCATAATATTTTTCGGGATCCACCACAAGAGTTGGCACATCCTTTGACAGTTTATTAATGTAGGAATCTACTAATGCACCCTCTCCTAACTTCTCCCTAATAGCCTCAACATACTGATTTAAATACGGCTGATTTACGGACAGTTCTTCCTGCTTCGGCTCATCCTCTTTCTTACCTTCAGCCCCCTTTGTCTTCGCTCTTGCAGCCGCTGCTGCTTTCGCTTTTGCCGTTGCAATTGCCTTTGCCTTTTCATCTCCCGAATCCCCATCACCTTGCGAGGCTTTCTGCTTCGCCAATGCTGCCGCTTTTGCCTTGGCCGCTGCCACCGCCTTCGCCTTGGCTTTCGCTTTTTCTTCT
>NZ_KV827858.1:0-7103 GCF_001836235.1 Bacillus sp. HMSC036E02
TATGAAGCCAGGAAGTGTCATTGTGGATATCGCAATAGATCAAGGTGGTACAGTAGAAACTATTGATCATTATACAACTCATGATAATCCTGTATTTATTAAACATGACGTAATTCATTATGCAGTACCAAATATGCCTGGTGCCACCCCACGTACTTCAACTATGGCGTTGGCAAATGGAAATATTGAGTATTTATTAGCAATTTCTAAAGATGGATTAGAAAATGCAATTCAAAATAAATCATCATTAGCATCTGGGGTAAATGTATATAAAGGTATTATTACCTACGAAAATTTAGGTATGACGCTAGGTTTGGACTTTAAAGAATTGAAAGAAGTGTTAGTATGATTACCAAAAACGTATTGTTAGATATCACTGACATTAAAAAAGCCAAAGAAATTCTTGATGTAAATGCCCGAAAAACACCTTTGGTTAAATCTTTCTATTTAACTAGTAAAACGGGTGGAGAAATTTATTTAAAGCTGGAAAACATGCAGTTAACGGGTTCATTCAAATTTCGTGGTGCATTTAATAAAATTTCTCAACTAACAAATGAAGAAAAAGAACGTGGTGTAATCGCTTGTTCAGCTGGAAATCATGCACAAGGTGTTGCATTATCTTCCCATTTACTAGGAATCAAAAGTAAAATTGTGATGCCAACCTCTGCACCGCAAGCTAAAGTGGATGCGACAAGAGGATATGGTTCTGAAGTTATTTTATACGGTGATACGTTTGATGATGCAAAAGCGAAATGTGAAGAAATTATAAAAGAAACAGGCGAAACATACCTACATCCATATGATGATGTAGAAGTAATGGCTGGCCAAGGGACAATTGGGTTAGATATTCTGGATGATATGTGGGATGTTGATACTGTTATTGTACCTATTGGTGGAGGAGGAATTATTTCAGGAATTGCTGTAGCGCTGAAATCATTTAATCCTTCCATTAATATTATTGGGGTTCAAGCAGATAATGTTCATGGAATGAAAGCTTCTTATGATGCTGGGAGAATTTTAGAACACTATGAAGCACCAACAATAGCGGATGGTTGTGCGGTAAAAATACCAGGGAATTTAACTTTTGAAATTGTAAAAGACCTAGTAGATGATATTGTAACTGTATCGGAAGAAGAATTAGAAGTAGCGATGAAAGACTTACTGCAACGCGGAAAAGCTGTCGTAGAAGGCGCGGGAGCATTAGCCACAGCCGCTCTTCTGGCAGGCAAAGTTGATAAATATGTACAGGGTAAAAAAGTAGTAGCGGTTATTTCAGGTGGCAATGTGGATTTAAAACGTATTTCAACTGTATGTGAGCATTTCTTTGTTGCCAATGAGGTAAAATAACGATTGAATAATCTTATAAAATAAAATTATTTTACTTAAGGGGAGCTAGGAGACGATATCTTAGCTCCTTTTTTAATAAATGGAGGCGTGTGTTATGGCCAACTTATTTAGGAAAAAATCAGTAAGGAAATTGTTAGAAGATAGTAAAAGTAAGACTTTGACAAAAACGTTGGGCGCATTTGACCTTACCATGCTAGGGATAGGTGCAATAATTGGTACAGGAGTACTTGTATTAACTGGATTAGTAGCCGCACGAGATGCGGGTCCAGCAGTTATTTTTTCATTTATGATTGCCGCAATTGTTTGTGGGTTTGCAGCCCTATGTTATGCGGAAATCGCATCTGCTCTTCCAGTCTCGGGTAGTGTATACACCTATTCATATGCGACGATTGGTGAGTTTGTAGCCTACTTAATGGGATGGACTTTATTGTCTGTATATATAGTTACAACTGCCGCAGTAGCGGGTGGATGGACAGGCTATTTTCAAAACTTATTAAACGGGTTTGGGATTGAGATACCAAAATCACTTTTAACAATTCCAACACAAGGTGGAATCGTTAACTTACCAGCAGTAATCATTACTTTGGTATTAACTTGGTTATTATCAAAAGGCACGAAAGAAAGTAAGCGAGTGAATAACGCAATGGTATTAATAAAAATTGGTATTGTTGTTTTATTCATTTCAGTTGGTATATTTTACGTAAAACCAGAAAACTGGATCCCGTTTGCACCTTATGGTATAAGCGGAATCTTTGCCGGAGGAGCTGCAGTATTTTTTGCCTTTTTAGGATTTGATGCGTTAGCAACATCTGCTGAAGAAGTAAAAAATCCACAACGTGATTTACCGATTGGTATTATTGCTTCGCTAGTTATTTGTACAATTATTTATGTTATAGTTTGTCTTGTTATGACTGGTATGGTTTCTTATAAGGAATTAGATGTACCAGAAGCAATGGCCTACGTATTAGAAGTTGTGGGACAAGATAAAGTAGCGGGTATAATCGCAGTTGGAGCTGTAATTGGTATTATGGCTGTAATTTTCGCTTACATTTATGCGACAACACGTGTATTCTTTGCGATGAGTCGTGACGGTTTATTACCAAAATCGTTTGCGAAAATTAATAAGAAGACAGAAGCACCAGTATTCTCAACTTGGTTAACAGGCATTGGTAGTGCTTTAATTGCTGGATTTATCGATTTAAAAGAATTATCGAATTTAGCGAATATTGGAGCGTTATTAACATTTGCGATGGTTGGTGTGTCAGTTATTATTCTTCGTAAAACACATCCAAATTTAAAACGTGGTTTCATGGTACCACTGGTACCAATCTTACCGATTATTTCAATAACATGTTGCTTATTTTTAATGGTAAATCTACCTTTAAAAACCTGGGTTTATTTCGGTATTTGGTTATTTATAGGGATAATAGTATATTTTATGTATTCTAAAAGACATAGTCAATTAAACAAACTATAAATGAGATATATCAGAGAAAAAGGTTATCACGACCTACATGTTTGAGCAAGTAGGATCCTTCTCTTTTGGGAAGTACCTTTTCTTTTTATAAAAAATTCAATTAAAAGAACTTGAAAGTTTATGTTATACGTAAAAAAGCGAATCTATTTTCAAAATAGATTCGCTTTTTTATCTCCTAATAATTTAAAAATTAAACTGAAATAGAAAAAGGAATTAATTATTCGGATGATAGTAAATGTCTTAGTGATTTCAATGTATATATGACAAATCAATTTGTATTTATTTCCTTGATAGGATTTTACATAATATTAATTTTTTGTGAATTATTAATCTGAAAATAATTTGATTTAAAGTATTATTCATACGAAATGAATACCTTTATGTAATTTATTTGATTTATAAGATAGTTAAGCATACCAAATCAAAACATAAAAGCTCATTATTGATTGATATTTTATAAAGTTGTATTAATATGTGTCATAAAATAATATCAAAATATAATTATAAATAGAATAAGGGAGGACTATGTAAAAAAGTAATAAATACAAGTTCATGAACTGTTTTTGCACGTAAATACATGCTAAAGAAACCAAAACTATTAAATTGATCAAGGAAATGAGAGGGAGATACTATGGGGAATAAATCAAAGTATAAAACCAAAAGAATACTAGTAGCTACTGCAACATTAACTATAATTGCTTCTGGAATGGCTTCTTCATCAGATGTCTTTGCAGAGGAAACGCAGCAACAAAAAAATTTATCGACATCACTGCAAAGTGAAAAATCAGTTAAATCAGAAAATAGAACATTTACAGTCCCAGGAAAAGGGGATGTTGAGATACTGAAACAACAGGAAAGAAAAAGTATGGCATTTAGTCCATATGAACCAACTGGTTTATATGCAAAGCCAAATGAACAAATAACGATTAATGTGGAAGGTAATCAAGATATTCAGGTATATATTGGAACGTATTCGTATGATGCTTCTTGGAGAGAAGATTCAAAGATAAAATCATTTACATTAAAACCTGGTATAAACACAATCCAATCTCCAAATGGGGGGATGATTTATTTTTATAATAAACAACAAGGGGGTACCATTCGAACAACAATCACAACAGGTGGAACGACTATGCCTTTCTTTGAACTAGGAAAGCATACGAAACAAGATTTAATAAACATGCTGGACCAGTATCCTAATGCACATGCAGTGGAGTTAAAAGGCGAACGTGTATTAATTACGGCCAGCCCTGCACGTGTTAAGAAATATTTGTTGGGTTCTAATACAGATCCTGTACAACTCTTAAAAAAGCTGGATGAAGCTACTCGAATTCAAGACAAAGTAGCTGGATTATCTGAAGAACAAGTAGATAAACATTATGTTCATTACGTAGAAGAAAATCATTCTCCTGATTATTATATGTATGCAACTTCTTATCGAACAGCATATGTAGGAGATGCAATCCAATACGTGCTAGATATTAATAAATTTGTAACAGATGGCTGGGGCCCTTGGCATGAGGCAGGACATTTGAGACAACAATCGCCCTGGAAGTTTTATAATATGACAGAAGTGCAAAATAATATATACAGCCTTTCTGTAGAAAAAGCATTTAATCGACCATCCAATTTAGAGAAAAGTGGAATTTATCCAAAAGCATT
The DNA here is from genome assembly GCF_001836235.1 of Bacillus sp. HMSC036E02. Taxonomy (NCBI): domain Bacteria; kingdom Bacillati; phylum Bacillota; class Bacilli; order Caryophanales; family Bacillaceae; genus Bacillus; species Bacillus sp. HMSC036E02. The sequence goes on from NZ_KV827858.1 coordinate 4,487, forward strand.
TCAATATCTAGAACAAGTGAATAAAAATTATGATGAAATTAGCGATGTTTTTGTAAAGCTTGTTATGCTTTGGCAACTACAGTTAGCGTATGGAGAGGATTTCTATCCTAAATTGCATCAATTGTATAGAGATATGCCTTCAAGTGAACTTCCACAAACTGATGAAAATAAAAAACAATTATTTATGATTTCAGCATCAAAAGTAGCCAAACAAAATTTGATTCCTTTCTTTGAGCAGTGGGGATTACGTCCAAATAATGATACCATTCAAAAAGTAGCTGCATTAGGATATCCAATTTTAACAGCAGAGATTTGGAAGAGTACGGATTCTAATCCAATTAAACCAGATATGCCTAATGTAAATAATATTTTAGAAGGAAACCAGTTTACATGGTCGCTGAAAGGGATTGGAGACTTTGAATTTGCTAAAATTAATTTCAATAAATCGACAGAAGAAATGCAAGTAGACTTAAAAGCAGGCGTACCGCATCATTATTTTAATGAAACATATGCGAGTATTAAAGTACAAAATGCATCAGGGAAAGTAGTATACAATAAAGATATTTATGGAAATAAACAACAAAATGCTGAATCGCAAAAAGTTTCAGTCAAAGTAGGAGATTATATTGAGTTAACACATCTAGAAGGTGTGCATAGAGCTACTCTCACAAATGTAGATAATAGTAAACAAGAGAGCTTTGGAAAAAAAGCCATGTACCAAGTTACAAAGGAAGGTCTGAAGAAAGTAAATCAAATTGTTAATCCGAAACCGGACACAGAAGCTCCAACACAGCCACAAGGATTATATGCAAGCAACCTTACTTCTAACAGTGTAGAGCTAAAATGGAATCCTTCTACAGATAATGTAGGTGTAAAAGAATATCAGGTATTACGCGATGGACAATTGATTCAAACGGTACAAGGAACGACGTTTACTGATCAAAACTTAACAGCTAATAAGGAATATAAATATGCAGTGAAGGCTGTAGATGCAGCTGGAAATACATCAATCCAAAGTGAAATTCTTCTTGTAAAAACCAAAGATCAAAATGTATCTTATGAAAAATGGGATCCGAAGAAGGCATATACAAAGGGAGATAAAGTAGAACATCAAGGGACAGTGTATGAAGCTGTTCAAAATCATCAAGGAAATGGTGACCCGAATTGGATATTTGCACTATCGTTATGGAAAGCAATTACAATCAATTAATATGTAAGAATCAGATGTAAAGATACAACAACATCCAGTATTTTAAAGAATTACTGGATGTTGTTTGAATTTTGATAGATTTCTCTACTACGTTAGTATTCAATAATAAAAATTAGAAAAGGATGTATATTAGTGATTAGCCAGAAAACAAAGCAAAGATTTAATAAAGTTATTATAATTACCGCAGCATGTAGCATGTTTTCTATGTTTGGAACGTCTATTTTGCACACTAAAGCTGCAACACATTCAGCTGCTCCAGCAGTTTATGTGAGTCCCCAAAATATACCTGCCTCAGATATTATTAGTATAGACTGGTCACCAGTTCAGACACCACCTTATACGTACTGGGCTGTACACAACTGGAATGCAGGTGGTGAAGCTGGAGGATATGCTGGTTTTCAACAACAAAGTGGGTTTGATGAAAATGGAAAACGTACTTTACATTTTGCCTTATGGGATCCAATTTCCTCTAAAGAAGCAATAAAGGCCGAATACTTATCTCCGAATTCGCAAGCTGGACCCTTTGGAGGAGAAGGAACAGGAATGAAGGTTCAAACAACTTATGGTTGGAAAGACTACAATTGGTACACAATGACAATGCGTTCATGGCAAGAAAATGGTCATACTAAATTTGGACAATGGATGAAAGATGTAACAAAGAATAAATGGCATCAAATTGCAATTATGGACTTTCCGGTTGCTAATGTTGCATTTAATCATGGGTTAGGAATGTTTCAAGAAGACTGGGCTGATAGTGGACAGAATGTTCGAGAAGCGCGCCTGAAAAATGGTTATAGCCGAAAATTAGTTGATAAACAATGGAGTTCTTGGAATAATCAAAGTATTTCTGGAACGCATGATAATACTTATCAATATGATGGAGGAGCTACTTCAGAATATGTATGGGTCAAAGCAGGAGGTAATACGCAGTCTACTATTGGGTCAGGAAAAATATTCACGCTAAATCAACCTACTCAACCTGAAATAGGAAAACTAGATTATGATATCCAATCTATATATTATGAAAATGAAAAATTAAATGTATCTTGGAAACTAAAAGAAAATAGTACACCGCAATTTAAGGGGAAAATTGAAATTTATAACAATGAAAATATGACGGGCCAACCTATTAGCGTAATTGATGATATTAAATCTTATCAAAATGGAATCAGTCAATCTATATCATTACCAACAAGTGCTTATGCAAAAATTGTATTAACGGATATATTTGATCAAACTGTTGAGAAAAAGGTACAAATCAAAAATGAATCTCCAAACATTTTTGAAGGTAATGAATTTGCATGGTCGTTGAAAGGGATTGGAGATTTTGAATTTGCGAAAGTAAATTTAAATAAATCAACAGAAGAAATGCAAATAGATCTAAAAGCAGGTGTACCACATAACTAC
>NZ_KV827858.1:7203-7818 GCF_001836235.1 Bacillus sp. HMSC036E02
TAGTACATATGCAAGTATTAAAGTGCAAAACACATCAGGTAAAGTGGTCTACAACAAAGAGATTTATGGAAACAAACAGCAAAATGCTGAATCGCAAAAAGTTCCAGTCAAAGTAGGCGATTATATAGAGTTAACACATCTAGAAGGTGTACATAGAGCTACTCTTACAAATGTAGATAATAGTAAGCTAGAGAGCTTTGGAAAAAAAGCTATATACGAAGTTACAAAGGAAGGCCTGAAGAAAGTAGAAAAAATGCCAGAAGCAACAATTTTAGAAGGAAACAAGTTTGCGTGGTCATTAAAAGGATATAGTGATAGAGAAATTGCAAAAGTAGATTATGATAAAACGGTAGAAGAGATGAAGGTAAAACTAGAATCAGGTGTACCACATTCCTATTTTGCTAGTACGTATGCGAGTATTAAGGTTCAAAATTCTTCTGGCAACGTTCTGTACAATAAGGAAATCGTGGGAAATAAACAACAAAATGCTGAAAGCCAAACTGTGCCCGTCAAGGTAGGGGATTACATTGAATTTACCCATATAGAAGGAGAAGCAACAAAGGAAAAAACGCGAGCAACTTTAACTAACCTTGAAAATAACAAAAATGAAACCAT
>NZ_KV827858.1:7918-56539 GCF_001836235.1 Bacillus sp. HMSC036E02
ATTAAAGGGATATAATGATCGAGAAATCGCGAAAATAGAATATAACAAAGCAACAGAAAAAATGCAAATTAAATTAGAAGCGGGTATCCCCCATTCTTATTTTACTAATACGTATGCAAGCATTAAAGTCCAGAATTCATCCGGTAACATTTTGTACAATAAAGAAATTATAGGAAATAGACAACAATCTGCTGAGAGCCAAACCGTTTCAGTCAAAGTAGGAGATTGTATTGAGTTTACTCATATAGAGGGAGAAGCACAAAAGGAAAAGACACGCGCCACACTTACTAATCTTGAGAATAGTAAACAAGAGTATATGGGAAAGAAAAGAATATATCAGGTTACCTCTATGGGATTATTAATAAAGCCATAGATTTCACTACAAAAGTTAAATTATAGATTTATATATTATATAAAAATCTTAACCATTATACGCATTGAAAAATGCTCAAGAGAATATAGATTGGCGGGTATAGTATGAACATATTTAAAGGGTTTCTAATTTCATCAATTGCAATGACAACATTTGTAGGAATAGATCTAATCCTACAAAATGATAGTATTCATAATAAAGTTTATGCTGAATCTTATAATGTCACATACAAAGAAAGAGATTCACAGGAAGAAAGATTAATTGTAAAGTTTAAAAATCAAATTGACTTACCTTATGAAGATGGTATTGAGAAACGAATAAAAAATGGGGATTATGATAACAATTTAAAGAAGTTATTTTCCGAAAATACAGAACTTACTTTGAATCGCCTGTTTTCATCTGTAAATCCAATAGAGATTGAAAAGTTATCATTACACTCTAAATCATTTGCTAATCAATCAGCTAACAATTTATTGAATTATTATATTGTACAAGTTCCTAATAACATAGAAATAGAATTATTACTGAAAAAATTTGAAACATCACCTCTTGTAGAGGAAGCTTATATACAAGAAAAACAAATTTTGACACCCCCTGAAATACAACAGTTACCAGATTTATCTGTTAATCCGTACGATGATCCTAGATTTAAAAATCAAGGATACCTTGAAGCGGCACCAAAGGGAATTAATGCCTCGCATGCTTGGAGCATTAAAGGTGGTGACGGAAAGGGGACAACTTTTGTGGATATGGAATATGGATGGTTATTGAACCATGAGGATCTAGTTAATAAAAATATAAAGCTTATGTCTGGACAAAATATAAGCCAGCATAGAGCTCATGGTACTTCTGTATTAGGAATTGTTTCATCAGAAGATAATCAAATTGGAAATATTGGAATTGCACCAAGTACAAATGTAAAAGTAATATCCCAAATCAGGGATAATGGAATTTATAATACAGCGGATGCTATTTTAAGTGCTGTACATAATTTACAAGCAGGGGATATTCTTTTATTAGAGGCACAAGCTTCGTATGATGGGTATGGGGAGAAATATTTACCTGTAGAAGTACATCCAGATATTTTTGACGCGATTCGTGTTGGTACAGATAAAGGGATTATTATTATAGAAGCTGGAGCAAATGGTTCAAACGACTTAGATAATTTTAAAGATCGTAATGGAAAAAAAATCTTAAATCGAAATAGTCCAGACTTTAAGGATTCAGGTGCTATTATGGTTGGGGCGGGATCATCAACTGTTCCACATAAACGTTTATGGTTTTCAAATTATGGAAGTCGATTAGATGTATATGGATGGGGAGAAAATGTTGATACAACATCTGCAAATCCAAGTCAAAATACTACAAATTTATATACATCAACATTTAGCGGAACATCAAGTGCTTCACCAATTATTGCCGGGGCAGCAACTTCGATTCAAGGTATTGCTAAAGAACATCGAGGTTATCCTTATACACCAGCCGAACTAAGAAATATTTTAAGTAATCCAAATACAGGAACACAATCTCAAGATCCTTGGAATGATAGAATAGGTGTTTTGCCTGATTTAAAATCTATATTAGATAACTTAGGTTTTAATTCAGATATACCGAACTCCTCTAGTATTTTAGAAGGAAAGCAGTTTGCATGGTCACTAAAAGGAATTAGTGATTTTGAGTTTGCTAAAATCAATTTCAATAAGTCGACAGAAGAAATGCAAGTTGATCTAAAATCAGGCATACCACATCATTATTTTAATGAAACATATGCGAGTATTAAAGTACAAAATGCATCAGGGAAAGTAGTATACAATAAAGATATTTATGGAAATAAACAACAAAATGCTGAATCGCAAAAAGTTTCAGTCAAAGTAGGAGATTATATAGAGTTAACACATCTAGAAGGTGTACATAGAGCTACTTTTACGAATGTCGATAATAGTAAACAAGAGAATTTTGGAAAAAAAGCCATATACGAAGTTACAAAAGAAGGTCTAAAGAAAGTAGAAAAAATGCCAGAAGCAACAATTTTAGAAGGAAACAAGTTTGCGTGGTCATTAAAAGGATATAGTGATAGAGAAATTGCAAAAGTAAATTATGATAAAACAGTAGAAGAGATGAAAGTAAAACTAGAAGCAGGTGTACCCCATTCCTACTTTACTAGTACGTATGCGAGTATTAAGGTCCAGAATGCTTCTGGCAACGTTCTGTACAATAAGGAAATCGTGGGAAATAAACAACAAAATGCTGAAAGCCAAACTGTGCCCGTTAAAATAGGTGATTACATTGAACTTACTCATATAGAAGGGGAAGCAACAAAGGAAAAGACGCGAGCGACTTTAATTAACCTTGAAAATAACAAAAATGAAACCATTGGAAAGACAGCAAGATATCAAGTTACAAAAGAAGGCCTGAAGAAAGTAGAAAAAATGCCAGAAACAACAGTTTTAGATGGAAATCAATTTAACTGGTCATTAAAGGGATATAATGATCGAGAAATCGCAAAAGTAGAGTATAACAAATCAACAGAAAAAATGCAGATTAAATTAGAAGCGGGTATCCCCCATTCCTATTTTACTAGTACGTATGCAAGCATTAAAGTTCAAAACTCATCGGGCAATATATTGTACAATAAAGAAATTGTAGGAAATAGACAACAAAATGCTGAAAGCCAAACCGTTCCAGTTAAGGTAGGGGATTATATCGAGTTTACTCATATAGAGGGAGAAGCACAGAAGGAAAAGACCCGTGCCACACTTACTAATCTTGAGAATAGTAAACAGGAATTTGTAGGCAAGAAAAAAACATATCAAGTTACTCCTACAGGATTATTAATAAAATAGATAAAAAGGATGTCTAAAAAAATAGAATTTTTTTAGACATCCTTTTTTATTATTAAAAAATGCTAATTATTAATAGTGATATAGGATGAATTCTATAGCCCACTAACTATTATATATACTCAAAAAATCAAGTTATAGCTAATGTTCCAAGGATTGACACATCTATTCTTAGTTAATCATGTTATACTTTTCACAAGTGAAATGCTACAATATCAAATCCTAGTTTTATGACATCCTTCTGTTGCCACGGTTTATAAAAGGTCAATTCCAATGGGATTGACTTTTTATAGTTGTAGCACAAAGTTATAAATGCCATATTTATTATAAGATAAATGTTGTAATTTCACGTACCGTATTTATGAATGTATAAATAATTACAATATGAAGAACTAAGGTATATGATTGTGATTTTTTTCACAAATAAACACCTTAGTTCTTCAAAATTATTTCAAAAGGAGATTATAAACAATGAAAAGAATTATAACACTGAGCACTTGTAAACTGCAAGATACTATAAAACATGGTGGGTGTGGTGCATGTCAGACATCTTGTCAGTCTGCTTGTAAAACCTCATGTGGAGTTGCAAATCAAAAGTGTGAAAATACAATAAATAGATAGGAAACAAGTAGTATTGTACTCAGTTATATTTTATATGGGCGGCAATCTTTATGAAAAAGGAGTTTGATTATCCAGTATGATTCATCAATATAAATTAAATGGATACAATATCGTATTAGATACTTATAGCGGTTCGGTACATGTTGTTGACGATCTTGCTTATGAAATAATTATGCTATATGAGAATACTCCTATGGTAGAAATCCTGTCAATGATGCAGGAAAAGTATAAATATGATTTCCACGTTTCCGAGAAGGAAATTCGAGAAACAATTGCAGATATTGAAGAACTAAAAAGAGATGGGAAGCTTTTTACCGATGATGATTATAAGGACCTTTCAATTGATTTGATAAATCGTCCCACTTATGTGAAGGCTCTTTGCCTTAATGTTGCGCATACATGTAATCTGTCGTGTGAATACTGCTTTGCTAGCCAAGGAAAATACAATGGAAATAGGGCCATCATGAGTTATGAAGTTGGAAAAAGAGCCATCGATTTTCTATTAGAAAACTCAGGTAATCATCAAAATCTCGATGTTGATTTTTTTGGTGGGGAGCCACTCATGGCGTGGAAGACTGTCAAACAGATTGTCGCCTATGCAAGAAATAAAGAAAAAGAGTACAAAAAAACTTTTCGTTTTACCTTTACTACAAATGGTATGCTGCTTAATGATGAAATTACTGACTTCTTGAATCAGGAAATGCACAATGTTGTATTAAGCCTTGATGGAAGAAAAAAAGTTCATGATTATCTACGTAAAACTGTCAATGGGAGGGGTAGCTACAATCATATTGTTCCAAAGTTTCAGGAATTTGTTGAGAAGCGTGGAGATAAAGAATATTATGTACGTGGAACCTATACCCATAATAATGTCGATTTTACCAATGATATTTATCACATCGCTGATCTAGGTTTTAATAAGATATCAATGGAACCAGTTATCTGTAATCCAAGAGAACCATATGCGCTCGGTGAAGAAGATCTTTTGGAAATTTACAATCAATATGAAATTCTCTCGAAGGAAATGCTAAACCGTGAGGAAAAAGGAAGCGGTTTTACTTTCTATCATTACATGCTTGACCTTTCAGAAGGTCCATGCGTTCAAAAAAGAATTTCTGGTTGTGGTTCTGGAACTGAATACCTTGCTATTACCCCATGGGGGGAGATATTTCCTTGTCATCAGTTTGTTGGGGAAGAAGAATATAGTATGGGGAATATCTGGGATGGCATTACAAAAACAGAGATACAGTCTCAATTTAAGAAGAGTAATTGCTATTCAAAAACGGAATGTCAGGAATGTTGGGCACAGCTTTACTGTAGCGGCGGTTGCCCAGCTAATACAATACATGCAACGGGTTCCCTTAAGGGAACACATGAGTTCAGCTGTAAAATCTTCCGCAAGAGGATAGAATGTTCTATGATGGTTAAAGTAGCTCAATCCATTAGAGCTATGAAGAAGGAAGAACAAGCCATAGTTCAGTAAATACAAAAGTGCACAAGCGTTGTTATAGCATAAATTTATAAAGATAGTTACAAACAAAACTTCTTTAGTCCAATTTAGAATAAATGAGTTTAAAAGAAGATAGCCATTTTTAAGGGCTATCTTCTTTTGTAAAAAATATATAATTTATTCAATTATTTTTTCGATAACAGGCATAACAGCGATTGGTGGAATAGAGTGAGTCCATCCTACGGAAAATATATTTAGTTTTTCACCTACGCTATAGTTATCTTTGCTAGTAATAGGAACACGTAAAATTTTATTCTGAGAAGCTAATTCCCACCAATTATTTTGATAAGAAAGTGCCTCCTCTTTTGTATTAGTGTCAGCTACAACCAAATAATTATCATCTGCTGAAATAACATATCCAGTGAAAGGTATTTGTATTCTTACTTGTTCTTCCTTAATAGGAGTAGGATTACTTATAGAATCTGCCGAAGTAGGAGTTAATCCGAAAGCTAATCCACATCCTAGCGTCAGAGTGGTAACCACTGTTACTAATTTTTGTTTTTTTGAAAACATAATATAAATCCCCCTTATATTTTATCCGTACACCATCACCTTTCTATTTTTTTATATAGAAAGCCTTTTTAAATCCCTATATTTAACAATTATGTCACAAATAATCCATTATTTTTTTTGAATAGGTATTATTTAAAGATAATATATGTTATAATTCACCAAATTAACTATTAATTGTACCTTTATCTTCTAGTGAACATATATTTTTGAAAAGAATGATAGCGTTATCTTTTGTAAATGTTCCTATTTGCATGATTACCTAATTTTTATGTACAATAAAGAAAAGAGAGTTTCTTAGACAGGAAGAGGAAAGTCATGACCAAGTCATTAGTAAATTTACGAATTGATTTTGCTTTTAAGCAATTATTTGGGACAAGTGGTAGTGAGGATATTCTTATCACATTTTTAAATGCCATGCTAAAGAGTTCATTAGAATCACCTATTATGTCACTACAATTAGAGGATCCACATTTACATCGAGAACACGAGGATGATAAATTATCAATTTTAGATGTCTCAGCCACATTAGACACAGGTACTAAAGTAAACGTAGAAATTCAGCTGAATAATAATCACGACATGATTAAACGAAGTTTGTATTACTGGGGTAAATTATATACTTCACAGTTACAAAAAGGAATGCCTTACAGCTCTCTTAGTAAAACAATTACTATTAATTTGTTAAACTTCGTACTTTTTCCCGAATATGAGGAATTTCATACAACGGGAAAGCTATGGAATGTACAACAGCAAAAGCAGTTTAGTGATGATATAGAGATTCATGTTATAGAGCTTCCTAAATTAATGGAACAATGGCGGGAAGAGAAGGTTAATCCGTGGGAAGATTCATTTGTTCGTTGGCTGTTATTACTTCCGGCAAATGAAGATGAACACTTAACTCAAACATTGGAGGACATTGCGATGAATCAAGATCCGATTTTACAAAAAGCAATGAATAAGTGGGAGCGAATGAGTCAAGATTCGACTTTCAGACAAGCCTATGAAGCGAGGGAAAAAACCCTAATGGATGAAGCTGCAAAGTTTGCTCATGCAGAGGAGCAAGGAATCAAAAAAGGTATTGAAAAGGGTATTGAAGAAGGGAAAAAAGCCGAGCGTATACAATTGGTATGTGGTATGTATAAAAACGGAATGTCTGTAGAGGATATTGCGAAATTTACGAAGTTACCTATAGAAGAAATAAGAGAAATTATCCAATTATAAATAAAAAAGAACACCTACAGCATTTTTAGGTGTTCTTTTTTATAATCAATAATGCCCATAATTATTAGTTGATGTATCGTCAGGAAAATAAGAATTTACAACATTAAATATTTTTTAAAGAACTATACATGGATGCTACGCTAAATACATGCTCTATATTCCATCATAATATTGTTAATAATTGTTTGGACGGGCAAAATCTCTTTGACTTCATTTACTCGTGCACCTGCGAAAACAAGACCATTTTCACAATCACCATCCATAGAGGTTATCAAAGAATCTAGCGTGCAGAAACGATAAGAACAGTTTTTTAAGCAATTTATACACTTTTTTATTTTTATTTTTTTATTATTATCAGCTATTAATTTAGTAAAGTTATTTTTTACCGCACGACCTTGGAGACCGACAGTTGTTTTGACTAATATAGTATCTTCTAATCGAGCATTTATATATTTTTCCTTAAAGGATAGTGGTGCGTCACACTCATTACTTGCAACGAATCTTGTCCCCATTTGCACACCAGATGCACCCATTTTTAAGGCACGAGCAATATCTTTCCCGGTCATAATTCCTCCAGCAGCAATTACGGGAATTTCGACTGCTGCAACTACTTCCGGTAATATATCGAATAAAGGTCGCTCGGTACCCAGATGTCCTCCTGCTTCATGCCCCTCTACTACAACAGCGGCTGCACCCAATCGTTCAGATAATTTAGCGAGTTTGGCTGAGGAAACTATTGAAATAACTGGTATGCCGGCATTTTTCCCCCAAGTATACATATCTCGCGAAATGCCAGCACCAGATATGATGAAATCAACTTTTTCCTCAATGGCTGCTTTCATTTTTTCAGCAAAATCATTCATTGCAAAAAGGACATTTACTCCAATATAACCAGTATTCCGAATCTTTTCTTTCGCCTTCCTAATATGCATTCTCATTTCATCTATGGAAATACCAGTTCCTGATATTATCCCAATTCCTCCAGCATTTGCAACTGCAGATGCAAGTTTACTTAATGAAATGCCTACGCCCATTCCTCCCTGTAGAATTGGGACCTTTGGCATCATATGCCCGATTTTTAATTGTGGAAAGTTCAAGTAAATACCCCATTTCATTAATGTTATTAGAGTAGATCTGTTAAACCCCTTCAGTTTAACACGGTGTTTGGAACAAACACAGGAAATTAATACCTACTACTAGTAGTTTGTGATGTTTTTTGGTGGTTTTCACAAAATGTTCGAATAGTGCGCTATAAATTTTAGAATAATATCAAATGTATATTAAGGCTTCTGGATAAAAAACAACGAAATTTAGAATTTCTAATAAAAATGTCTTTAAAGAATTGATTTGTCAAAAATGAAGTGGGATGTAATCATTAATTATTTTAAGCGGGGATATGAACAGAGCTAAATAGAAATTTATCTCCTTTTTAATAAAAGTAATTTTTGTATTATAAGTGTTAAATAATCAATAGTTATAAAGGGAAAAATCTATGTTTTTAGTAATCTACACGATTGGATTAGAGACAATTAGATGTGTAGTACATTCTAGAAGTTTTAAATATCAATATTCCAAAAATCCTGATAATCAATATGCTTATCAAATTTTTTTAGTATTCTAATGATTTTAGTTGCAGATGTTAAAGTGGGAATACGATCCTTTTTATTTGCTAAATCACTTATCAGAGATTTACTTAATCCAGTTCTTTGTACAAGCCATTGTTGTTTGATTCCTCTGTGATCTAAATAATCACCAAATGGAGTTCTTTTTTTTCCTAGACCAAACATAAAGAATCCCTCCTAATTAAGAATGATGTATAAATAGCTTGTACAAAATTCCATAAATTTAAACTTTTGTCCATAAATATGGAATTATAATTTAGAACAAAGCATAGAATAATATAAATATAATGAAAAAATATGGAATAATTTTGAGGAATCTAGCATTCATAGTAATAGCTACAAGTTGCTGATACACTATCCTAATGGCAACTTGTTGCAAAGGGTATTACTAAAATAAAAAAATCTGAAACTCCTTATGCCAGAAGGGGTTTCAGATTTTTTCTTTTTTAGGTCTTTGATTTGTAGATACGTATTTTATAGATTATGATGCATAATATGGCGAATGATTAGAATGGATTTGCCGCTTATATAGTTTGATCGACCTTGTCACTAAGAAAATAGCTCTGTTTTAGATATGATGAAAGGAAATACTAACAAAAAATGTGAAATAAACAGATCAAATAATGGACGTTTAAAAATTTAGCCGCCTTTCGGTGGTTTTTTATTTGTGCTTACCGTGTGGGGACTAGATGTATTGGGAGTGGTAAATGTGAAGAAGAAAAATAACCACATTGTTATTCCATGAAAGAGGCTTATTTTCCAGTTATAGTTTTTCATCCTATACTGTGGTTATAAATGGAAGGTGTTATCCCATGTTTGTATGCATTTCCCTAGTTAATCAAGTTGGTGACTAAATTTATTCTATTAGTATTTCGTTTGTCCTCATTCACTATTAAATGGACTTACTTCTTATCAATCTTCAAAATAAATTAAGTATTTTAACTTGTATTCCAGTTTTTCTTACCTATTTTAACGAAACACCACATATACACTCCAGATAAGCCCTAATATCTCTAGATAAACTCCAGATAAGCTTCATATAGACTCTAGATAACCTATATAAAATACAAATTATCAAGGAGGTAAGGAAAAATGAACTTTATGAAACGTGCAATTCTCAGTATGAAAAAAAGAGTCGGGACATCATTAATTTTGATGGCGGTCTTTCTGATTGTTACAAATTTAGTATTGGCCGGATTCGCAATTCAAAATGCATCAAAAAAAGCTGCGGATGCAGCAAGAAAAAAATTAGGTGCAGATGTCACTTTAGGTCTTGATTTTGATAAATTAGGTCAACAAGCTAGGGAAACTGGAGAGATGCCTAAGCCACCAAAGCTCAACATTAAAGAAGCAGATCAATTAGCGAAGTCCAAGTATGTAAAAGATTATAATTACATAACCCATACTTTCGGAATTTCGGATGGATTTAAACTAGTAGGTGCTTCAGAAGGAGAAGACGAAGGAAAAGGTAGAGTTGGAATGGTGGCAGCAGCGGGTGGAACAGGTTCGGGCTCAGAAATAGATATGAATTCTTCTCTTATGATAGAAGGAGTTCGTAAAACTGTATTACAAGAAAATTTTAAAAATGGAAAAAGTAAAATCATTGATGGGAAACCAATTACAGAAAAGATGAAAGATCAGAATGTAACTTTAATGGAAAAACGATTAGCGGAACAAAACAATTTGAAAGTAGGAGATAAGATTAAAATTCAATCAGGGGATAAGAAGCAAACTCTTGAATTTGAAATTATTGGTATTTATGAAACAAATGAGCAACCAATGGGTCAGCATGCTCCTCCTATGATGGATCCAGCTAATAAGCTATATATGCCTTACTCTACTTTAAAAAAATTAGAAACAGATGACGGTATGGGTAATAGTTTTCAAGCCGTGTACTTCTTGAACGATCCACAATACATTGATGGATTTAAAAAAGAAGCAAAAAAATCTGATATTGATTTTAATTATTTTAAGTTAGATGCACATGATTCGTTGTACAAACAAATGATTGGTCCTATCGAAAATATCGCTTCTACTTCTCAAATAATTATCTATATGGTATCTATTGCAGGTGCAATTATCTTAGGATTAATTATTATGTTATCGATTAAAGCACGTCGTAAGGAAATGGGAATTTTATTGTCCATTGGAGAGAAAAAATGGAAACTGATGGCGCAGTTCGTAGTAGAAGTAGTATGTATTGCTATTTTAGCATTTGGTTTATCTCTAACAACAGGAGCTAAAGTTTCTCAATTCGTAGGGGATAATTTACTTTCGAGTGAAGTTGCTACAGCAGGCGAAGAAACAGACACTTCACAAAATGGAACTGTAATGGTGGCTGGACCAGGTGGAACGGTACAAGATCAAAAAGAGGATCCAATAGATAAAATTAATGTAAGTGTAGCAGGAGAAGACGTAGGGAAAATGGGGGGGATTGGACTAGCTATTGCTATATTAGCAACTATTTTGCCAGCATTATCTATTCTACGCTTAAATCCAAAACAAATCCTTTTAAAAGATGAATAAGGAGGCTCGATATGGAGACGATTTTACAATTTAAAAACTTAGATTATTATTATGAAAGTAATGGAAAAAAAGTAAAGATACTAGATAATGTTAATTTTTCTTTTCAAAAAGGGCATTTCTACACGATTTTAGGGCCATCTGGATCTGGTAAAACCACCACCCTTAGCTTAGGTTGTGGGCTTGATATACCTAAAAATGGTTATGTACTTTATAATGGCAAGGATATTAGAAAAATTGGTTTGGATCGATACCGTAATCAAAATGTATCCGTAATTTTCCAATCCTATAATTTAATTACCTATATGACTGCCATTCAGAATGTACTAACGGCAATGGAAATTACAGGTGTAAAGGTAAAAAATAAAAAAGCAAGAGCATTAGAATTATTAGAGAAGGTAGGACTCACAGAAATAGAAGCGAAACGAAATGTCTTACAACTAAGCGGCGGACAACAACAACGTGTAGCAATTGCTCGAGCGCTATCTTGTAATGTCGATTTACTGATTGCTGATGAGCCAACAGGAAATCTTGATGAAGAAACAGCAAATGACATTATTGATTTGTTCCAGGAGCTCGCTCATCAAGAAAATAAATGTGTAATTGTTGTAACGCATTCACAGGAAGTTGCAAAAAAATCGGATCGAGCTGTTTATTTAAGTCAGAAAAAATTAGCAGTAAAAGATGCGCCTAGCATCTAAAAAACAAATACTACGACTAGAAGAGTGTGTAGGGTATGGAAATCGTGAAAATGATAAATAACTAGTTAATTATTTTCCGAAAAAATATATGATTAATTTAAAAAGGAATGGAGATGAAAATCTCCATTCCTTTTTAGATAGATAATGTAATGCTTATTTAACAGCCTCTTTTAAAGCTTTTCCAGCTTTAAATCCAGGTACTTTTCCTCCTGGGATATGCATTTCTTCGCCCGTTTGGGGATTGCGCCCAGTACGTGCAGAACGCTTACGTACTTCAAATGTACCAAATCCAATTAACTGTACGGATTCCTCTTTTTGAAGAGATTGTGTAATTTGATCTAGGATAGCTTGTACAGATGCAGTAGCCTCTTTTTTAGTAAGTGATGTTTTCTCAGATACTTGGTTAATTAGTTCTGTTTTATTCATTATGAACCTCCATTAAATAATATTTGTTAATTTAATTTTATAGTATAGTATGTTTTCAAGAAAGGGTAAATTTTATATAAATATAATATTAAAAGGTTGAAGATACTCTTACAGTTTTGTATAGGGGGATTAGGTATGTTTACTTTTAAATCTATACTATATAAATAGTTAAATAAGGGAAATTGTATTGTAGAGAAGATACAGGCTACCCATTTGCATAATTTTAAACTAGAAATAAAAATTAATTAATTGAAGTAGTATCACTTAACTATAGATTTAAGAGCAAATAGACCTAAACAAAAAAATTCACACCTTTTAATTAAAAGTGTGTGAATTTCTTGTTTTGGGTGCTTAATAATTTTTAAGTCAATGATTAAACGTCGGAAATTAAGTTATATATTAGACTTCTCAGCAATATTAAAAATATATGGCATAAAGATTAAAAAGAAACCCAATATCACCATCAAAGAATTTAATGAAAATAAAGAAGAGTTGTTAATGAAAGATGATCCAAAAATAATTACAAAAGTCATACCAGTTCCACGCAAAATAGATTTAAAAGAAACAGAATTTGTCATCATTTCAAATGATTTCAATTGTAAATTTTGAATTGATTTAGCTACTTTGGTTTTCGTGTTCAATCCTTCTTTCTAAAAAATAAGGTATATACTATATTCATTGTATTCCTGGGTGTTTTGAAATTCAAATTTTTATTTTTGTGTAACAAATCAGTGGGTATTAGGAAGCAGGGTAAATTGCTTTATATGTAGGAGGGAACCGAAAGATATCTATATCTTCTTTAAGATAATGACTTAGCTTTATAGAAAAAGAAGAACGCTTTCTCTTAAACTGAATCTCTCTAATTTCGACTTGATAGTAATAGGATTTTCTCTTTAATTTAGTGAAGAAATAGACGTTCTCTTGTATGAAAAGAAGCGAGCTTGATATAATCTATAAAATTAACCGATTGTACTTGTAAATAAAAATAGCATGATAGCAATTGATAAAAACAGGTATATTATATAAATTGTCAGCAATATATATCATCCCTTTCTATTGATATACGTATCATACAAACATAATCTGTAGTATATATGGAGTTTATGGGTAGTTAGTGTAATGATTATTATAATAATTTTTTAGTTGTGAGAAAGAATAGGAGAATCAACTATTACTTATTGATTTTATATCGTTATTTTAAGAAAACAGAATGTGTTTTACTGTCAGTTTTTCTATGCTATAAGTAGCATTAAGATACGATAGTTACTGCTCATTGGTCATAAGTAGTTATTTGAAATCAAGAAGGAACGCCTTTACTATAAATAAATTATATATAGAAAGGTGATATGATTATGTACTTATATGAAAGTAACGGGGAACGAAACCAAGAAATGTTATTTTCTATATAATGTGTTTCCGCGAATAAAGTTGAAATAAATCCATTACCAACATGGAATGAAGTTGTAGTTATTGTACTTTTACTTTTAGGACGTTCAGCGGTTTGTTAATTTGTATTTTAATTATTTTTATAAAATAAAACATTTTAATCTAAATATGAATTGTTTCCAAAAACAAAAAAGAATCTAGTGGAATTTCTAGATTCTTTTTTATTTTATAATCCTAAAGATATGTCACATTAAATTTTTTTAAGTTCACTGGATTCTTTATTTCCTTTAATATAGCATACCTGGAGAGAATGCTCTTTTGATACATAAGGTAATTGAACTTCTTAAGCCGACGGAGGGATAAAGAAATCCTTTAAAAAATTTAATTGGTAATAGCATATACTTTTACTGTAAACGGGTGATTTGCACCACTTGGATTTGCGATATAATATTTAGAATTTGTATCTGCTGCAGTCCTGGACTCATTTGAAATATTGCTCCAACTAACACGATCTAGACCCAGAGAAACATCGACCATAATATTGAAAGAGATACTGTCAGAAGTCTCTCCCTGGGTAGGTTCAATAATCCATTTTAAACCGATTGTCCCTGGGGGTAAATTATTTATACTAAAGTTTTGGCTGGATCGGTTCTTTTCTCCAGGCAATGGCTTAGAGTCAGAAGAAATTTGGGAAATTAATATCTCTTTTTCATTAACGTTTATCCCATTTAATTTAATGATACTATCTATTAAACCTGGACCTGGAAAATCAGCTGCAATGATACCAGAATGTCTGATACCACCTTGTAGTATGAAATCTGTCCCCATTGTATTCATTCCACCATAAAATACTTGACCGTTTGTATCACGAGGGAAGTCTTTCCATTCATTTGTTGTGTTTTTTTGAATTAACTGTGGGTTACTACCAGTATCTCGATTTTCCTTTCCACTTGCAACAAACCAAGGATAATAATTATTCCATAATGCTGTAGCGCCACCTGTACCACTAAAATGGTTGAGATAGATATGATTATTGTTAGAGTCGTTATTTGCCTTTAGAAGCTGGTTTTTTACTGCACTCCATTTTTCATACATTCCATCCGGTCCAGCGCTAACTTCAAAATTATCTTGGATATTTAATGATTCATAATTAATACCGTATTCTTGAGATGCTGCGAAGTTTTGTAGTATTACAATTTTTCCGCGGATATCTCCTAACTTAGGGTTATTTCTTTCTGAAAATGGAACAGAATTAGGTTCCCAAAAGTAGGACACATTACGGTCTTTATAACTTTTAAATATCTCCTCGAATGACTGTGAGCCGTTCTCTGGATCAGTTTCCTCTTTTAAGCGCATTAAAATTGTTTCATGAGGGTTGTCTCTTAAAAATTGGATTGTTTCTTTTAATACATCTTCAAACATTGCTTTTTGATTTACAATACCATGCTGCATGGCAAAAGAATTTTTCACACGTTTAACACGCATGTCTACATACCGTATTCCTGCATTGAACTGCTGAGGTAGGGGCATTGTTTGATTTCTTGTCAAATTCTCATCAATAAAACTCGCTCCATGTAAAGCCATAGAACCATGAGTACCTGGAATAGATAATTCGCTTATTCTTTTTGTATCTTCCAATTTTGACATCCAGTTTGGATTTCGATAACCTAAATCGGAGTCATATGAATAACCTGAATGTCTATCAGCAAATACTATTGAAGTTGTACATAAACTCGCTAGTGTAAAACAAGTAAGAATCCCGAATTTTAAGTGTTTTATAATCTTTATTTTCTTCATTATATCTCTCCTGATTTTAAACAGATTAGTCTTATATAATAATTTAGGTGCTTTTACCATATGCATAAAGTCCAGCATGAGAATAATAGACTGTATTAATTTGAAAATTTAGTTTTTATAAATAGTGCCAAATTTATAATAGGTACCAAAAGGTTTGTAAAGTTAAAAAGAAAGTAAGTCAAATAAGATAATATGTTAGCTACCATCAGATTTACTATTTTCATTTGCCTTAAAATATTGTGTTAGGTTTAAAATTTAGAGTGGGATATTCTCATTTAGATTTGCTCAAAAGCCATCGTGCACTGGGAACATAAGTTTAGAAATGTAATCATAAAAGGGTGGAAAGGCCAAAATAATCATGTGCAAGTTTAGTGAAATGATGACAAAGTATATTATCATACTTCATGTACTTTATAAGGCATACAATTCAAATCTAATATTATACAAAGAAAACAGAAGTCTTAAACTAGACGTCTGTTTTCCGAAGTACAATGAATTATTAAAATTGGTAATGTTTACATAATTATTAATGTAAATTTTTATTTGTTAAGATATTATGTGACAAAATTATATGAATTCCATATCTGAGATCAAAAGACTTTTGGGGAGAGTCTCTCTCTTATTACTGCATTGAATTTAGAAATGGATTTGTTACATATAATATCTTTTTAGAAAAACTTGCGAATAATACTTCTCTGTAACCCTAAATAATGCCTGTAAGCTTATTTCTCATTAAAGCTTAAACTAACTGCAGTAGCAATAGATTGTCCTGCATGTTCCCAACTACCATCGATAACTTTTCCAAGTTGTTGACCGAGTGAATTTAAATCATTTGGATTAACAGGAATTCCGTTATATGCAGCAAGAATTGATAAAAGTGGAGCTACAATCGGTGTCCAGCCCCCTCTATCAATATGGAATTCGAATCCCGTTACCTCACCATCTTTTTTTGTGAATTTATAGTAAAGTTGATCATCTGGACGGAAGCTTAAATGATGAGAGATTTGTCCGTATACATCTTTACCAGCTGCACCTCGATCCACAACTTCAATTTCTTTTACATTAAATTCATGCTCAAATACTTTTATTTTTTTTACTTCGGGGCCATTTAATGCAGCTTGAACAGCCGTTTCTAGATTACTTTGTGCAAACGGTTGAATACTAACTTGTGATTCCTGTTGTTGGATAGGAGCAACTGTCTCAGCAGCAAATACTGATGTTGTAGGTAATGCAGCTGTAGCTAATGTTGCAGCCAGAGCAGTTGCTGTAATGATTTGCTTCTTCATAATTTTACTTCCTCCTTTTTAATATATGATAATTAACTATAAATTACTGACAGATAAATTATTTCTATACATAGATAGAAAAACATTATTGTGGGTAATGGAAGTTAGACTGACAGATAATTTATATGATAATAGTATCAATATGCATTTGATTTCTCAATTTTCAGTCAATGTATTCAATACTAACCAATTTTAAGTAAGTTTTAGAAGGTAAATCTCTAATAGCAATCTACAAACATGGTAATATTAGAGTGAAAATGCAATGATAATAATAAAATATTTTATGATTATCAAAAAAAATATAAAAAATTTCACATATATTTTTATTTTTATATTATTTTTATTATAATGTATAGAAATTAACATGTTTATGTAAATTAAAAATGAAGAATATTAAAATAATCGTTAAAATTAACGAAATGTTCAAGGTTTCAATCTCAAAATATGAATATTAGTTATATAATCATTTTAAAGGGATAATTCACCCTTCCTTTAATGTTGTTGTTTACAAGTCTATAGTTCCAATGTGTTGAAGCTACGATAAAAAGAACTTGTAATTATATATTACAAGTTCTTTTTGTTTCGATTTTTTTGAAAGGTACCTTAACTAGTTATGTTTTTCATATTTTATTAAGAGAACGGTAGAATTCTAACGGAAGCATATGTACATTATCGTAAAATAAATAGTAATGTGTATATAAACTAAGTGATTCTTAATCGTATTCTAATAACAAAAGGAAAGACCAACTAAAAATATAGTTGGTCTTTCCTTTAAGTTGGTGTAAAAACAAATAAATAAAAGATAGGTGAGAATTAATGCTGCTAAGCAGTATTGATTCTGAATTAACTATAACACACTTCCTAAGAAGTAGTTGTGTCGGTTGATTGAACATTCATCCTTCCTTTTTTAACAAATAAGTATCTAAAATACATCACTTAATTGACAAGGGATGCATTTTAATCGAGACATAGATCAATGCTCAAGATTTAGAAAGTAAATAACGAAATGTTCGAAGTGACAGATACCTGCTAACATCGACGTATTTACCAGCTTTCTTAGTAGGTTTTGTCAGTAGTTCCTACGCTGAGAACTGAAGTATCTTGTGCGTTGACGTAACTTCGATAAGTATGGGACGATAAAACATATTTTTTAAAATGCCCCTTAAACTAATTATAAATCTTTTTTTGCATATATCTTCAGTGAAATTATCATTGATATAATGCTAATAACTATTGAAATGAGACAAGGCATCCATGCCATGATAATTGATGGAAATGGAAGAGGGAGTGTAAAATTTAGATGGCTCAACTGAATTTCTTTTATAAGAGTAGGAGCTACAAAAGGTGTCAAAAAGACAACAATAAAAGAAATCATTTTTGTCTTATCAAAACCAAATTTAAATTGGAAAGGGAGTAATATTCCAAACAAAATACTAACAACTAAGAATGTTATTCCGAGAGCGTTTATACTAAGATTCTCGATACCAGATGGTATAATAATTGAAATTATCATTCGAATAATTGAGGCACAAAGAAAAACTACCAATAGAAAGAGATATTTTGCTTTTACAAAGGCACTTCTAGTATATGGTGTTGCACAAAGTAAAGCTGCTCCTTTGTATTGGTCTTCGAATTTCGATATTGTACCAAACAAAATATGCTCCATAAAAACTACTGTTAAAAGAAAACCAATAAGTCCACCATCGTTGAGGTGTAACTGAGTAGAAAGATAGATTGGTGCAATAGCTGCGAAAACGAGTAAAATAAAAAAATATCTTTTTACTAATAGTATGTCTTTTACAACAAGATTAATAAGCATATGTATTTCCTCCAATATAAGAAAGCATTATATCTTCTATAGTTGGTCTTTCCATCAAAACACCAGGCATAAGCCGGCACACATCATCTATTTTATGAGTAATCCCTTCAAATCCATATTTAGTTTGACTCAAATTCAAAAAGAGTTTTTCTGTTTGATTATTAATCAATTGATTATCACCTTTTACTAATGCATGTGTTTCCACTAGTGCATCTTTTTCTTCATCAATTAATATTTGACCATCATCTATCAAAATAATCATGTCTGCTATTTTATCTAGATCTGAGGTAATATGAGTAGAAAAAAAGACACTCTTTCCTGGTTCTTTCATAAAATCTAGAAGTATGTCTATTAGTTCACTTCGAACCAATGGATCAAGTCCACTTGTGGGTTCATCCATTATTAATAGATCTGCGTGGTGGGATAAAGCTAGAGCAACTGCAAATTTCATTCGCATTCCTTTGGAGAGGGTAGAAATTTTTTGTCCTAGATTTAAATTAAATCGTTTAATATACTTTAAAAAAACTTGCTCATCCCATTCAGTATAGGAAGGGGCGATTACATTCTTCATTTCTTTTAATGTTAATTCATCGTAAAAGTACCCTTCGTCTAACACGACACCAATTTTATTTTTGGATTTTCGTTCATGTTTATCTATATCCTTTTCTAAAAAATTAATTTTACCCGAATCTTTGAGTACGAGCCCGAGGATAGCTTTAATAGTAGTAGTTTTCCCAGAACCATTAGTACCAATAAAACCAGTTATACAGTCCTGGTTAAGTGAAAATGTCACGTCTTTTAATGAAAAATTCTCATAAGCTTTGTTTAGATTCTTCACTTCTAACACTGCATTCATTCTTCATTTTCCTCCTTTAAGATTAAATCTAACATCGAATAGAGTTCCTCATTATGGATTCCAATACTTCGAGCCATTTTGCACACTTCTGTCAATTTTACTTCAACCATATGACGCTTAGATTCCATTAATAATTCCAAGTTTGTAGATGCTACATAAGTACCTTTTCCAACCCTGGTAACGATAAAACCTTCGGATTCTAGTTCCGCATAAACTCTTTTTGTGGTTAACATACTTACATGTAAATCATTAGCCAATACACGGATTGATGGTAATTGTTCACCTTCCGTCAATTCATTATTAAATATAGAATCTTTAATTTGTTCCTTTATTTGTTGATATAAAGGTTGATTTGATGCATTATTTAAAATAATTTTCATTTAAATACCTCTCCATCGACAAGTGTGACTGTATATGATGCACACCATACACACCATACACAGTTAAGATTATAAGTTATTGAAAATGGTTTAACAAGCTATCTTGTTATAAAGTTCACAAAATTTTCATTTTAGAAAAATTTATAATGAAATCCTCATATAAATTTCTTACTTTTTTTATTAATATAATGCTAAAATCTTAAGTTTTAGATACTGGGGCAGAGGAGATTAAATGGTGGAATTATATTAATGACCTGTAAGACATATGAAAAGGAGTAATAAATATGTAAAAATGGGGGGGAAGGATAGATAAAAACAAGCTATTGCTTCATTGCTGAAGTTGATAGCTTGTTTATCAAGTTCATCTATAAAATTTTGTTTTTTTGCTATTTTTTAAAATAATACTAGTAAATATTCCAAGAATGAAAGGAATTGAGAAATAGAGATAAGAAAATTGACGTGTAAAATAAAAGAGAAGAAATAAGATAACTATTGCTAATAGCCTAATCACTTTAAAAATAAATATAATTTTTTTTGCTTGCATAAATATCCTCCTCTAAAACCTTAAATTCATTTTTAAACCAGTAGCATTTTTTACTGTTTTTCTATTGTTATTAATCGTGCCAATTAGTTATTAGATATTTCTCCCATCAAGAAAATATAGTTTGCTGTTTATCAAGTTAAGCTTTCATTTTTATCAAGTTAAGCTTTCATTTTAATTAAGTTATGTTTAATAATATTAAGTTTTATTTATATATCCTCTAAATGAACTTTTTATATATTTATTTGGATATAAATCATTAATCATTGCGTATGGGCTTCCATTCCAGTATCTTACTACAGGTGTCCATAGTCTATGGCTTTTAAGCCACTGCATTGTGTATTGCTGTAATAATTGATTATCTGTCAGCTTTTCTTTTTCTTCAATTGTCCACTGTAATGCATCTAGCGCTTTTTCTCTTGTCCAAAAACCACTAGGTGTCATCTTAAATTCCCATTCTTTAAATTGATTTGGATATAAATCATTAATCATTGCATATGGACTATCATTCCAATATAATTGACAGGCTCCACGCAATCCTGATTGGGCTAACCATTTATGTTCGTATATATTCTTCAATTGATCCAGATTTAATTTTTCTTTTTCTTCAATTGTCCATTTTAGTGCTTGTAATGTTTTTTCTTTCGTCCAAAACTTATTAGGAGCCTTATTAAATTCCCATTCTTTAAATCGATTTGGATATAAATCATTAATCATCGCATACGGGCTTCCATTCCAAATCACCCTTAGAGGTGCACTTAGTCGATGTTCAATTAACCATTTTTGCCCATAAATTTGTAAGAGTTTCTGTGGTGGTAATTTCTCCTCTTCTTCAATTAACCATTTTAATAATTGTAGGGCCTTTTCTTTCGTCCAAAAATTTAATGGTGTCATTCTAAATTCCCATTCTTTAAATTGATTCGGATATAAATCATTAATCATCGCATATGGACTATTATTATATTTGTGCTTCAATACACCACGTAATCGATACTTTGCAATCAATTTGTTATTCCAATTCTGTTTTATCTCTTCTTCATTCCAATTCAAAATTTTTGTTACTAAATACTTTGTTACTCTTCTGGCCAATTGATTATTTCTATCTAATTTCCAAGTATTTGGTGGAAATCTATTTCTTTTTCCATTTAATATCTCCTGATAGATGTCTTCTATAGTATTAGTGTTCGTCTGCATCTTAAAACCTTCTTTTAATTATATATATAGTTAAAAAGATTTATATGTTAGGACTTTCGTCCGAACTATTAATAATGTAAACTTTGTCTTAACTTAGAAAATATGATGCTTAATCAAATCATAGTAATGTAAAATAAGAATTACCTATAGAAAATATATAGTCTAGGGCAAATGAAAGAATAGATTTGTAAAATATAAATTTCAATTCATAAAAGACATCAATCTGAAAAGAAAGATGTCTTTTATTTAATAGTATTACGGTTTATTTAATTACTTTCCATAAAGCTAATGAGAAAATCCAATTTGGATCACCGTATCCTTGATAACTTTGAACTGCTTCATAAATTTTACCTTGATGTTCTACTCTATCTCCTTTTTTATATGCAGCATACGAATCCCATGCCTTATACTCAGAAGAGGGGGTATCTTTTGTTGTGATTTTGATTTCATTACTCGCAACTGAAACTTTTCCTTGAGTATCTATAGCTTTTACCATATAGCTATATTCAGTACTAGCCAGTAAATTTTCATCTGTATAGTAAGTTGAAGGACTTGTAGCTATTTTCGTACCGTTACGATAAATCTCATACTCTTTTATACCAACATTACTTATGGATTCTTCCCATATTAAATGAACACTGTTTGTAGTAGTTTCTGATGCTTGTAATCCAGTTGGAGCTGTTGGAGCTGTTTGTTCTGGATTCTCTTCCTTTGTTGTAACTGAAACTTCATTGCTACTTTTTGACTTATTTCCCGCAGCATCTGTAGCTTTAATTGTATAATTATATTTTGTATTGGCTTGTAATCCCGCATCTTCATAACGTGTTGTTTTTGTTGTTCCTACTTTTTTTCCATCACGATAAACTTCATATTCTTTCACACCAATATTATCTGTGGAAGCCTCCCACTGTAGCTCAACAGTTGTTGTTGTTTTACTAACAGAGCGTAGGTTAGAAGGAGCTGTTGGAGCGATTACGTCAATTTCAGTACTACTATTAAAAGCAGAAAATAGTTTAGAAAAGGCACCGTCGTCTACATCGGGTAATCCAGAAGCATCTCCAGTTGCCTGACCGATTTGCCAACTTTCAGTAGCTTTTTTATCACGATACACTGACCACATACTAATTTCCCCAATACCTTTTTCTTTGGCAAATTGGAACAATTCTTTTGCATTATTTAATGTGAAAGTTTCATTTTGAGTATCATTTTTTCCTATCATAGGTGTAACAGCAATCATTTTCCAAATGTCAGAATCTTTAATAGTACCTTTATATAAATTAGTTAATTGTCCATGCAAGCTATTAATAGCATCTATTGCAGCTTGTCCCATTTGTTGGTTTTGTTGTCCGTAATCCATAGTCATAATATTAACAGAATTTAAATCTACATCATGTTTTATGGCGCTTTGAATCACATTTATCCCATCATTAGTTAGGCCATAAGGCATTACTGGTAAGGTATAACCAATTTTTACATCTTTACCTTCAGCTTTTAATTCATTTTGTAATAACGCAATTGCTTTTGATCTTCTTTCGATAGATTCTGGGTGAGCGACTAAGACTCCTTCAATATCAAAATCCATGTGTGTTAAATGTAATGTGTTAATTACACTTTTATAAGCATCTTTTAATTTATTTACATCTGTAATAGCTGCGGCAAGATCTGCACCTAATCCAGGGATATTACCGGCATTTGCTCCACCAAAGGATACTTTAACATCTCCACCTATTTTTCTAATTTGTTTTATTTGATCATCTAAGTTACCATCTCCAATAGGGGTATGACTTCCTCCCCATACTGGATTTCCATTTTTATCAGCCACTATAAACGAAAGCGTGAAGAAACTAGTATTTGTTTCTTGGGCATATTTTAATAGATTTTGAGGATTCATTCCGTTATCTACATATGGTGCAAAAACATGGGTTGGCCAAGTTATTCCTTCACCAAATAAATCATTTGGATCGCTATTGTCGGGTATATATTCTGAACCAGTATATAATTCCCATCCGCTAAATTGTTGGGTAGGTAAGGTACCTGCATTTACCCAATATAAAGAATGATAAACCTTACCTTCATATGTAACATAAGATTCGCCTGGATAATCTTTGTTTTTATTCCAAAATGGTGCTACTTGTTGTTGAGATTTGGTTATATTTTCTTGAGCATACGCAAACGGTTGGCTAATGGCTTGGGATGTAGGAATAATCATAGTTAATGCAACAGCTGTTTTTGCTAGAGTACGAAATGGGTGTTTTTTTATAATCATAATAATATCTCCTCACTTCTGATTTATAATTTTAAAAAAATTATATTTGGCAATATAAAAATCCTTTTAAAATATATTCTGAAGAATTATTGCCGTAACCTCCGATACTGATATAAAAATATGAATGTCTTTGATATTTTTAGTTAATGCTAATTTTTATATGTGATGATTACCCTCATTTAGTAGGATAACAACTTACAAAAAATGAAACAAATTAGAGGGAAATGTAATGATATTCATTCAAAAATAGTATATTTCTTCTCATAAACTACAGGAAATCGAATTAAAATGTATATATATATACCATTTTTGTAAGGTGAGAATTAATAGTGAGCTAGAAGTAATAGAAATGTACACAAAAGTGTCAATTCTAATAATCTAGTCTAGCTAAAAAATTGTTATCTTAAGTAGAAGACTAACTACTATTTTGACTGAATCTAAACAATATGTTGTATTTTTTAGTAATAAAATGAGATTATTCTTTCTAGATCTTCTAAAACTGTTTTAATTTAGTTAAATAGGTAAACTGGAAACAGCATAAATTAAGTCTATTACTTCTCCTACATTTTTTATTAGTTATATCTTTTTAGTATTCTCATATAAACTATAGGGAGTTTGAAAAATTGACACATAGACTTTTTGTTTTTATATGTTAAGATGGTGTAGCTAACCTATTGTTTATAATAAAAACAGCTTATTTTATTATTAAAAGCATAGGACTAGAAAAAACCTCATAAAGAGGTTTTTTCTTATTTCTATATTTATCTTTGGTGTGAAAGTTCAGTTATAAAATTAATTTTGACATAATGCTATGATTCATTTAAATATTTCGTGCTATTATATGTTGGATGAAGTCTTCAGATTATTTCATGGTATATACAATTTTAATGCTTATTTAGTTTCTAATATATAGTATTGTAATTTTGCTAAATTCTTAAAAGGACACACACAAAATTAAATAATGTGTAATATACACTTAATTAATTTTTTGGATTGTAATTTTGAACTAATTTTTTTAATTTATACTCAGTAGCATAAGCATCAGCAGCAATAATTGCATCAAAAACCATTTCTGGTGAAATTTCAAATGGCATATTATGTATAGTTTCACCATCTTGACAGGCAGCTTCTGCAACTTTCATCAATTCTTCTTTACTTGCATCACCTAAGTTCAAATCTTCAAGTGTAGTAGGTAGGCCGAGTTTGATACAGAAATCAATGTAGTTATATAGCTCTTCAGTTGTCCAAGATTCCATTGCCATTTGTACTAATGTGCCAAATGCAACCTTTTCTCCATGCATCAAATCATGAGTCTTATCATGTAAAACAGTAAAACCATTATGGATGGCATGAGCTGCAGCTAACCCGACACTTTCAAATCCAAGTCCACTAAGTAAGGTGTTTGCCTCTATTACGGCTTCAACTGCTGGAGTAACAGTTTTTTGTTTAACTGCTAAAAGCGCAGCTTCTCCATATTCAAATAAGGTATCCCAGCAGAGTTCTGCAATTTTAGCAGCTGCTAGGGTAGAGAGTCCTCCAGCCATAGCGGGTTTTCGAGATTCTAAATTTGCTCTAGCTTCAATCCATGTAGCCATTCCGTCTCCAATCCCAGCAGCTAAAAATCTGGATGGAGCTTGTGCAATGACTTGGGAATCTACTAAAATAATATCCGGATTTTTTAAATAAAATTTGTATTTCTCAAATACTCCATCATCAGAGTAAATAACAGAAAGAGAACTGGTTGGTGCATCTGTTGAGGCAATAGTGGGAACGCTTACAACTTTGGCCGAAAGAATTTCTCCTACCGCTTTTGCTGTGTCTACTGATTTACCACCACCAATACCAATGATTACATCAGCACCAAATTCTTTTCCTATTTTCTCAATTCTTGCAATTTCATTTTCAGAACTTTCACCATTAAAACCGACTTTTTCAAAGCTTAGATTTTGTTTATGAAAGCTTTCCATAACTTTTTCACCAACAAGATGCCAAACACATTCATCTACAATAACTAATAAATTGGTTCCTAGAGGTTTTACATACTCTCCAATTTTTTTAATTACATTTCTTCCCTGAATATATTTTTGCGGGCTAATTAGGATACGTTCCATGATAATCACTCCTTGATTTTTTTGTAAGTAAGCTGAAAATCTAGCCTTGAATCTAATGTTATCAAAATTCTGAGTACAGAATTATGAATATTTTATGTATATTTTTCGTCTGTTATATGACGGATTAAAAGATAGTGTTATGATTATCAAAAATAAAATACTATTTCTTAAGAAAGGTGAAATGGAAAAATTAGTATTAAAAACCTATATTATCAGGTTTTGTATAAAAAATCTTATTATGTAATAGTTAGAGTTTTAATAATGAAAATAAAAATACATAAAATTCACTGGTTGAATTTTATGTATTTTTATGCATGTATTATTATGAAATAGGTTCTTATGATACAAAGGATTGAAATTAATATTCATACTAAAAATGGTCCACATGCTCGAGCCGTAGCTACACTTATAGCAAAATTGAGCGGAATACTTTTAACGATGAATCTATTCATGAAACACAATCATTATTAGACCAATTGACTCTTGAAAAGAAAAGAATAAGGTATTTAGAATGTGAATTGTCGAAATATAAAAAACTAAACACCTCTTTTCCAGACATTATTATTTATAGTGACACTTTAATGAAAATGCTCTTTGTTGCGAATAAAGTGGCAGAATCAGATTCTACGATTCTTATTACTGGAGAGAGTGGAGCAGAAAAAGAACTTATAGCTAAAGGTATCCATAAAGCTAGTTTTAGAAAAGATAAGTCGTTTATTCGAGTAAATTGTGCGGCTATCTCCCCTAATTTAAATGAAAGTGAGCTATTTGGGCATGAAAAAAAAGTATTCACTGGAGCACTTCACATGAGGAACGGGAAATTTGAGCAAGCAAACATTGGAACAATCTTTTTAGCTGAAATTGGAGACTTAAAGTTAGATGTCCAAGTGAAATCATTATAGGTTTTTATAATAAAAGGGAAGTGTAGGAGGGAATAAAAATATAAGATTAAATGTTAGGGTACTAGCGGCGACTAATGGAAAGGAATAGATGCCATGAAAAAATTTATTAATAGTCCAGAAGAAGTAGTTAGGGATATGATTGACGGAATGTTGTTTGCACATTCTGATAAACTACAAAATATGCCTGAAACAAATATAATTATTCGAGCCAATAGTCCATTTGAAGGAAAAGTGGCAATTGTCAGTGGAGGCGGGAGTGGTCATGAACCAGCGCATATGGGATTTGTTGGTGAAGGAATGCTTGATGCTGCTGTAATTGGCGAAATTTTTACCTCTCCTACACCAGATCAGATTTTGAAAGCGATTCAAAAGGTGGATACTGGAAGTGGGGTTTTGTTAATTGTAAAAAACTACTCAGGAGACATAATGAATTTTGAAATGGCTGCTGAAATGGCTGAAGCACAAGGAATCCCGATTGCTACAGTCATTGTTAATGATGATATTGCTATTGATAATAGTTCACACACTATGAGAAGAAGAGGAATTTCTGGAACAATATTTGTACATAAAATAGCTGGAGCAATGGCTGAGAAAGGGGCATCGCTTAAAGAAGTTGAAGATGTTGCAAATAAAGTAATTGCTAATATACGTAGTATGGGCATGGCATTAAAAACGTGTACTATACCTGGAGCTGGTACAGTTGGTTATAAAATTGGTGAAAATGAAGTAGAGGTTGGTATAGGTATCCACGGTGAACCTGGAACTCATCGTATTAGTATGATAGCAGCTAATAAAATGGCTGAACTCCTTTTAGAGCATATTTTAAGTGATATGCAATTGAAGATTGGTGACAAAGTTGCAGTAATGGTAAACGGCTTAGGTGGAACGCCGTTAATGGAATTATATATTTTAAA
Organism: Bacillus sp. HMSC036E02; assembly: GCF_001836235.1. Lineage (NCBI taxonomy): Bacteria > Bacillati > Bacillota > Bacilli > Caryophanales > Bacillaceae > Bacillus > Bacillus sp. HMSC036E02. The sequence goes on from NZ_KV827858.1 coordinate 35,721, forward strand.
TAAAATGATTAACATAATATTAAACAAAATTGGTATCGATATCTGTAAAACATATGTTGGGGAATACATGACAACGATTGATATGGCCGGTTTTTCTATTACTTTATTAAAACTAGATGAACAATTAACTGCTTTGCTTAATGATCCAGCAAATACGACTAACTGGCGTGTACAATAGGAGGGCCAACATGTATATTACACCAAGACATATCATCAATTGGATGCAACTCACTGCAAAACAACTTGAGTATCAAAAAAAAAACCTAACGCAACTTGATCAATTCATAGGTGATGGAGATCATGGTATTAATATGAATAGAGGGTTTAAAGAGGTTGAAAAAAAGATATCATATACAGCCTATGATGATATTGGAAATGTATTTCATGATATTGGAATGATACTTATTTCAAAGGTTGGAGGTGCATCAGGGCCTTTATATGGAACAGCATTTTTAAGGGCTGGTAGTGTTTTAAAAGGGAAAAATAAAATTACAATCAATGAATTAGGACTTGCTTTTCAAGAATCTGTAAATGGTATTTGTCTAAGAGGAAAAACTCAGATAGGAGATAAAACAATGCTTGATGTTTGGGATCCTGTTTTGAAGTATATCCAAAGAAATGGAGAAAAAATAAAACCTATTGGTCTTATCATTTTTGCAAGAGAACAAATGGAAAAAACTAAGCCATTATTAGCTAAAAAAGGACGTGCTTCTTTTCTAGGAGAAAGGTCTATTGGTCATTTAGATCCAGGAGCAGTCTCATCTTTTATTATCTTTGAAACTCTATGTTTATCTCTTATAGGTGAAAAAGAAATTGTTAATGAACTTAGGGAGCAATTGTGATGAGTAATGCAGGAATTGCTTTAGTTTCTCATGTTTATCTACTAGTTAAGAGATTTAAAAGCTTTACTCGCCCGATTAAGTTCCAGTGTTTTTAAAGTTTCTGCAGGAGTAGTAGATAACGATAAGTAGGTAGAAGCGTCAGATAAATTCAAGAGGTTATTTATAATGAACGAGTTGTAATTGTATTCCTAAATTTGGGAGGCGCTCTAATTAAGAGTGATTAAATCAAAATAGTAGATTCACTATTAATAGAGGGTCCTACGTAGCAGTTGTTGAATTAGGGATTGGCAAAACTTTAGAAGAAATCTTTAAGATTTAAGGCTGTACTTGAAGCGAAAACCATTATAAAAATATAAAAGGAGCTAATCTTATGAGAATCGAAAGAAAATTGATTGTAACTCGTAAGGATGGAATTCATGCAAAATCAGCAAGTGAAATTGTAGATGGCTTAAGGGATTATGATTGTTCGGTTAAGTTTATATTTAAAGATAAAAAAGTTAATGCAAAAAGCACTCTTCAATTAATCGGTTTAGCAGTAAAAAGAGGAGCGGAAATACATGTAATTCTTGATGGGAAAGATGCTGATGATGCCCTTGTGTTTATACAATGGTATTTGAAATAACAAAAGGGGGTCATAAATATGTCTCCATTTATGGGGGAATTAATTGGAACCTTAGTTCTTATTTTATTAGGAAACGGCGTTGTAGCAGGTACTTTACTAAAAAAATCCAAAGCACAAAATTCCGGATGGATTGCAATTACTCTTGGCTGGGGATTAGCAGTTACATTTGCTATATATATAGTAGATAACATAAGTGGAGCACATTTGAATCCTGCAGTTACAATTGCTTTTGCTTGTATAGGTGTATTTCCTTGGAGTGAAGTTCCTTCCTATATTGGTGCACAGTTGATGGGGGCTTTTTTAGGTTCAATATTTGTCTGGCTCCAGTATTTTCCGCATTGGAAAGAAACTAAAAATAAAGAAATTATATTGTCGGTGTTTTCTACAAGCCCTGCAATAAAAAGTTGGCCGTTCAATTTGTTAAGTGAAATTATTGGCACTGCAGTATTTGTATTTTCAATTTTAGCTATGAGTCATAATAAAGTTACAGATGGACTACTTCCAATAATAATAGGAGCGTTAATAGTATCTATAGGTTTATCTCTTGGTGGAACAACTGGATTTGCTTTAAATCCAGCTCGAGATTTTGGCCCAAGACTAGCACATCAAATCTTACCAATATGTAATAAAGGCTCTTCGGATTGGGGATACGCATGGATTCCCATAATTGGTAGTACCATAGGAGGAATCATAGGAGCTATATGTTTTCAATTGATTTATTAAGCAATTAATATATTAAACTTCAATTAGAAATCAATTAGTTAACTAGGTTTACTATCGATCATATAATGCAAAGGGGTATTTAAGTAAAAAATGTATGCTAAAAAAATCACTATATATTTCTTATAATGTGGAATTGTTTTATTCATAAAATGTTCAATTTATATCCATTGTGAAAAAATTCACAATGGATATAATGAATATATAACCGTTGTAGAGGGTGATAGTGGTTTTATTCTTTTGAGAACTGATAAACGAGCTGCTTTTATATTGTTATATTTATGTTTTTTTACAAATATTATTATTATTTGATACATACTCTCTTTAAAGTTGAGCAAATATCCAATCTAACCAAGATCAAAAATACCAATGCTAAATATTCTTTTGCGACGAATCAACTCTTTTATCAAATTTCTGTCTCCAACTACAAACTGTTTTCTAGATAGCTATCTTTAGCAAACTTCTGATTCGTAAGAGGGGGTTATTGTTTTTTTTGTTTGTTATTTTGTATGCAGGCGATATAACTCATCTTATAAGATAGAACGGCAATGTTTTTAGCAAGTGGAATCGATTTCATTATACGAGTAACAGTGCTTTTCTTTATTTGGGAAAAGGATAAATATGTATAGTCTGTCATTCAATTGAACTTTTGGTGAGTAACATATGCGTAATTAAAAACTTACATGGTATTTTTATCATTCGAAAGAACTTTAAATTGATTTCTGTCATGTTCGTTTGCATTGATAATCATGTTTTTCGAGATAAACGCTTTCCTTATCAATAAGGCAATTCGCAAGTGGAGTTTTACTCCTATTTTGGTTTGACGCAACTCAGTCTATTTATAGTTGATTAGGTTTAGAGTAAGTGTATTTGAAACAACGATTTTCAACGGTATGTTCTTTCTATATTTTGAAAGCGTTTTCTTGTAGTGGGTTATTTTATAAGATTATGAACCTTTTACCTAAGAAATTATGTGTTTTAAGTAATGATTTGGAAAATGATGAATTGGAGATTCACAAACTCATTTTTAGTAGTAAACAAAATTTTATAAAAGAAGTGAGATTTAAATAGCCTAGGAGGTGGTTTTCTCAAGGATAGAAAAAGTTGGTTTTTAATAGTTAAAGATTGATGAAATGAAGAAGAAGAGTTGTGTTGGTTGCGTCAATTCAGAAAAAATTAGGATGAAATATTTAGGAGGTAGAGAGATGGTAGGGATTATCCTAGCAAGCCATGGCCAATTTGCTGAAGGTATTTTACAATCTGGCGCAATGATTTTTGGAGAGCAAGAAAATGTTAAGGCTGTTACTTTAATGCCAAACGAAGGTCCAGACGATTTGAGAGCAAAAATGGAAGCAGCAGTTGCATCTTTTGATAATCAAGATGAGGTATTATTTTTAGTCGATCTATGGGGAGGTACTCCATTCAATCAAGCTAATGGCTTGTATGAAGAACACAAAGACAATTGGGCAATCGTTGCTGGTTTGAACTTACCAATGGTGATTGAAGTTTATGCATCCCGTTTATCAATTACGTCTGCTCAAGAGATCGCAGCACATATCATTAAAACAGCGAAGGAAGGGGTCAGAATTAAACCTGAAGAGCTGGAACCCAAAGAAAATACTGATATCGCAGTTGCAAAAGATGGAAAAGCAAATGGCAGACTTGCTCCCGGTACAGTAGTTGGTGATGGGAAAATCAAGTTCGTTTTAGTCCGTGTGGATTCTCGTTTATTGCATGGTCAGGTAGCGACTGCATGGACAAAGTCTACACAACCAAATCGTATTATCGTAGTTTCAGATGCAGTGTCTAAAGACGATCTTCGTAAAAAATTAATCGAACAGGCGGCACCACCAGGGGTTAAGGCCAATGTTATTCCAATCAGCAAAATGATTGAAGTTGAAAAAGATCCCCGTTTTGGTAATACTAATGCACTGGTATTATTTGAAAACCCACTAGATGTCCTGAGAGTTATAGAGGGTGGTGTAGTTATTAAAGAAGTTAACGTTGGTTCTATGGCTCATTCAACTGGAAAGGTTGTTGTTAATAAGGTTCTTTCTATGGGAAGAGAAGATGTAGAGGCTTTCGAGAAAATGAAAGCAAAAGGCATTCATTTTGATGTACGTAAAGTACCTAATGATTCTCGTGCAAATATGGATGATATTCTAAAAAAAGCGAAGGTTGAATTATCGTAGTTACATAGCAAATGTAAATGAAATGGGGGATCATAATGTCTACTATAGAAATAATTTTAGTGATACTAATTGCATTTCTAGCCGGTATGGAAGGAATATTAGATGAATTTCAATTCCATCAACCACTAGTGGCATGTACACTAATTGGTTTAGTAACAGGTAACCTAGAGGCTGGCATTGTTCTTGGCGGTACACTTCAAATGATTGCACTTGGATGGGCAAATATTGGAGCAGCCGTAGCGCCAGATGCTGCATTGGCATCGGTTGCATCAGCAATCATTTTAGTATTAGGCGGACAAGGTGTTAGCGGTGTTGCATCAGCAATTGCAGTAGCGGTACCACTTGCAGTAGCAGGACTTTTCTTAACAATGATTGTTCGTACACTTGCTGTTCCTATTGTACACATGATGGATACGGCAGCTGAAGAAGGAAATATAAAAAAAATTGAAGTGTTACACATTGCTGCGGTGTGTTTACAAGGTATCCGAATTGCAATTCCTGCCGGAGCACTTTTATTTATCCCTGCACAAAGCGTTCAAGGATTCTTGGAATCAATGCCTGCATGGTTAACTGATGGAATGGCTATTGGTGGCGGAATGGTTGTTGCTGTTGGTTATGCATTAGTTATTAATATGATGGCAACAAAAGAAGTATGGCCATTCTTCATTATTGGTTTCGTAATAGCAGCAATTTCTCAATTAACACTTATTGCTCTTGGTGCATTGGGTGTAGCTTTAGCTCTTATTTATTTGAGTCTTTCTAAAATGGGTGGTTCTTCAAATGGTGGTGGAGGTAACTCTGGTGACCCACTTGACGATATCTTAAACGATTATTAATTTAGGAGGAGGAGAAGACAAATGGCAGAAAAAATTAAATTAACAAAAAGAGATCGTTTAGCCGTTGCATGGCGATCTACATTTATTCAGGGTTCTTGGAACTATGAACGTATGCAGAATGGTGGCTGGGCTTTCTCGATGATTCCAGCGATTAAAAAGTTATATAAATCAAAAGAAGATCGAAAAGCAGCATTAAAACGTCACTTGGAATTCTTTAATACACATCCTTATATTGCTTCACCAATTCTAGGAGTTACATTAGCACTCGAAGAAGAACGTGCTAATGGTGCAGAAGTTGATGATGTGGCAATTCAGGGGGTTAAAGTTGGAATGATGGGTCCTTTAGCTGGCGTTGGTGATCCGGTATTCTGGTTTACTTTACGTCCAATGTTAGGTGCTTTAGGAGCATCATTAGCAATGGGGGGGAATATCCTTGGGCCAATCCTTTTCTTCTTAGCTTGGAATCTGGTTCGTTGGGGATTTATGTGGTATACACAAGAATTTGGTTATAAAGCCGGTTCTAAAATCACTGATGATCTTTCAGGTGGATTATTACAAGATATTACAAAAGGTGCATCAATCCTTGGTATGTTTGTACTTGCAGCCTTGGTGGAACGGTGGGTATCAATTAAATTCAAGCCAGTTGTATCTGAAGTTCAGTTAGATAAAGGGGCGTATGTTGAGTGGGACAAACTTCCTGGAAATGGTGAAGGGATTCGTCAATCTTTTGAACAAGTAAACTCAGGAATGGCACTATCACCTACGAAAGTGACCACCTTGCAAGATAACTTAGATCAATTAATTCCTGGTTTAGCTGCATTACTTCTGACATTCTTCTGCATGTGGTTGCTGAAGAAAAAAGTCAGCCCAATTGTTATTATTCTTTCATTATTCGTAGTTGGGGTAGTTGGTCACGTAATCGGACTTTTATAATTTAAGTTGCTCACGTTTTCAATTCTTAAAATTTAATATTTAGGAATTGTTGAGATTAAAGTATAGGTTAGTAGCCTGTGAATCGATAATAGTTCGTATACAAAAAGTGGCTGGGGATTATCGCTTCAGCCACTTTTTGTATTGACTTAATTGTTTGAAGTTACGAATTATAAATAGGATAAATGAAATGGAGTGGATATGATGATTCAATCAATTAATACAAAGGTAGATTTAGTAATAGATGCTACCGCTTTTACGGGACTTACGGACTATGGGAAAATTATGATTGGTGATAAAGGGTTTGAATTTTATAATTCTCGTGATACGCGTAAATTTATTCAAATTCCGTGGGAGGAGGTAGATTACGTTATAGCTTCTGTAATGTTTAAGGGGAAATGGATTCCACGTTATGCTATTGAAACCAAGAGAAATGGAATCTTCACCTTTTCTTCTAAGGAACCTAAGAAAGTTCTTCGGGCTATACGAGAATATGTAGATCCAGGTCATATGGCACAATCTCTAAGTTTCTATGATGTTATTAAACGTGGTCTTAAATCGCTAGGTAAAAAGAAATAATAAAATGAAAAGAAGGGTGTATTTTTTATATAGGAGCTAACATGGTTTTGGTGTAAAAATAGATTAACTGATTATGCTCCTTTTTAGAGTCATACTATCAGTATGTTCAAGATTAAGATATTAGTTGTAAGAGCCCTGGGATTTTTGCACCAGAACCGTTTTATACACTAAAGGTTATTTATGTTATTTAATTATATTTTTGTAATCGTGCTGTGTTATAATTCTGAAATACTGATATATCTAGTAGGACTTAAAGATTTCGGTTTATCATACGAAGTGGAAAATTAATCTATTATATTTGAGGGTCAGGCTATGATTATTTAAACTATTATTCACACTATTATTTAGACTAAAAGAAGTACAAGGAGGAAGGTATATCTATTAAAGTAGTGAGATATACCAAATTTAAAATGAATATTAAATTTAATAAAAAAGTAGTAGCATTCACGGCAGGATTAACGGTATTATCTTCACCATTGGTATCGTTTGCAGAGGAACAACAATTAGTAAACAATAAGCAACCTACAAACGTTCAGGAACAAAGTAAAACAACATCAGATGAACAGGCTTTAAAAAGTATTGAAGCTAGTTTTGAAGAGGTAGACGGACGTGGTGGAGGTACTGTCGACAATAAGAAAGTAGATAGTCTTCAACGTTCAGAAGGTATTCATGAAGAAACAGGTACACTAACTGTTCCTAACAATTCAAACAGAACAAAACGTAGTCTGTCTCCCATATCACCTAGCACCTCTAGTACAATAAATGGTGTTCCATTCACGGAATGGATTGTTCCAGCAGGTAACGATAATATTCGTCCTCAAAACTATATGAGTCCAAAGTATATTACAATTCATGAGACTGATAATACAAGTGTAGGAGCAGGTGCTAGAAACCACGCTCAATACCTATATAACCAAGCAGTAGGGAACACAGACCGAGCTGCATCGTGGCATTTTACAGTAGACGATAAGGAAATTTATCAACACCTACCATTAAACGAGAACGGATGGCACGCAGGAGACGGTGATGGTCCAGGTAATAGAGAATCTATTGCAATTGAAATCGCAGTTAATAGTGACGGAAACTACAGTAAAGCGGTAGATAACGCTAAGAAACTTGTAGCTTATTTAATGAAAGAAACTGGTGTACCGTTAAATAACATTGTAAAACATCAAAAATGGAGCGGTAAAATATGCCCTGCCAACATGATTAATAATGGGCAATGGGATGTATTCGTAAATAGCGTTGAGGGGTATTATAATGATCTTTATCAACCAAAAGATGACATTACAGGAGGTTGGTATGAAGAAGCTATTCGAGAGTTAAATAGAAGGGGTATTATGATAGGGGAAGGAAACGGAGTTTTCGCACCCAATAGAGCGATAACAAGAGCCGAATTTGCTCAATTAATCTCTAAATCTCTAAACCTGCCAGCTGGAGATGCTTCATTTAGAGACCTAAACGATGCAAATTCAACTTTACGAGATGGTATTAAACGTACTGCAAGTGCAGGTATCATTCAAGGTAGAGGAGATGGTTATTTTGACCCAAACACACCTATTACAAGAGAAGAATCAGCAATTATTGTAAACAAGGCTTTACAGTATAAAGGTATATGGGGACCAGTTGTAAACCTACCATTCTCAGACAAAGACCAAATTATTTATAAAGAAGACGTACAAAGACTGTATGGCCTAGGTATTGTAAAAGGTAAGGGTGACAATCAATACGACCCTAAGGGAACAACAACTCGTGGTGAGACAGCAACATTCATTCTAAATATGCTACAAGTAATTGAAAATGGTAGTGTTGAAAAGGTAATTGGAACGGCTCAAATTAATGGTATTGGGGTAAATGTTCGAAGCGGATCAGGGACAAACTATTCTATTGTTAGAAAGACAAGTAAAGGCGAAAAAGTTACAGTATATGAAGAAAAGAACGGCTGGCTAAGAATTGGAACAGGTCAGTGGATTTATTATGACTCTAGTTATATCGACTATAACAGATTATAAAAGACTTAATAGTTAAAAGAACAGGTCATATTTGGATATATAACTTACTCTCAGGTTGTGAAGAAGACTTTCTCCACAACCTGTTTTTGTGCCTAGCCCTCTCTTTACCTACCAATACTGATAAAAAGAGGAAATTCATTATGATGGGGCATCGGAAAATCAACATAATTAGCGTGTATACAATTAAAAACTAATGTTTTTCTAATAATTAAGTAGAGGTCACCATACATGCCCATCCAGCTCATATTTTGAAATACCCCAAAACGAAAAAATGAGCTTTATTGTTACAAGTTAACATAAGATTTCGTTCTGGGGTTACTATAAAATTTTAGCATAATAGCGATGTGTTAGTTCTAAAAACTCAAGAAAGCTTTAGAATACTATTATAGTTGGTCAAGCACATGAACTAGACATCTAATTATTTCAGAGGATTTCTCGATTTGCTCTGCATCAAAATCTGAAAGGTTCGCATTAAGAATATGTTTTAGTTTTTTCTCTCTCTCTAAGTGACAATTTAAACCACTAGGCGTAAGTTGAACGTTGACAACTCTCCGGTCGTTATTTGAACGAACACGCTCAACGTAACCAGCCTGTTGTAATCCATTGATTAATTGAGTAATACCAGCGGCGGTAGTTTCTGCTCGATCAGCTAATTCTTTGACTGACAATTCGCCTTCTTCAGCTAATACTTTAAGGGTTCGAGCATGGACCATTGAAACTGCCCCTAATGTACGAGTAGCTCGCCCTCTTAAACGTCCATCGGCTGCAGTTAGACTATATATAGCCTGACTAAGTTCGTCTATCGCAGTTAACTTATTTGAAGAATTTGTCATAACATCACCATTTTCTCATTAACTAAGTACTTAATTATATGAAGTTAACATTAACATATGAAAAAGAGTAGAGTCAAATTAAGTAGAGACTGGCTATTCATTTTCCAAGCAATATTATATATGCTCACCTTAAGTCATCAATAAAATAATAAAAAGACTTGGCTCGTAGTCTTGACAAAAGTACATATTATACTTCATTATTTTAATTAAGTACTGAATCATTAAGTACTTAATTAAAAATAAAAAGGATGATTATTATGACTCAACGTTCACAATCTCAAGGGTGGGCTTTAGATATAGCTCTTTCACTTGGTGGGTTTGATGCTTTGCATCCTGAAGCAAAGGCAACTATGGAACAGTTAGGGCACGACCACACTGATTTTGATAAAGTTTTTTCTCAAGTAAAGAGTGGAGCAATGATACCAAAAGCATGGGCCACGGTTGCTTCTCAGGCTCAAGAACGTGCAAAACATTATGAACAAAAGGGATTCACTGTTACTGCTCGTGATCTATATCAGCGTGCTGCTGTTATGTGGGGACGTGCACAATACTCATATTTTAATGATGATCCACGAAAATTGGCATTTCGAGAGCGTTGTAACGAATGTGTGGCAGCTATTTCATCACTTGGAGGAGGAACGGTACAACGTATAGTACTAGAATTTGAAGGCAAACAGATATATGCACTCCTTCATTTGCCCTCAGGTGAAGTTCATAATGCACCAGCAGTAATATTAGGTCCAGGTATGGATATGATTAAGGAAGACTATATACAGATTGCGCAACGTTATTATACGTCTCGTGGTATCGTAGCTCTATCAATTGAAGGACCGGGGCAAGGCGAATCTGTATCTGGAGGTCTAAAAGTTGATTTGACTAATTACGAACGCGCCGTTAGTTGTTATATCGATTTTCTATCAAAACGGCCTGAGGTTGATCCAAAGCGTATTGGATTTTTTGGTATAAGTATGAGCGGGTATTGGGGGATGCGAGCTGCTGCGAGTGATAATCGTATAAACGCTATAGCGACTTTTGAAGGTGTATATGGTGAATTTGATACCATCTTTAACAGAGCGCAGCCGAGTTTCAAAGCAAATTTTATGTACATGTCTGGTTACACTGATGAAGTTGCTTTTGAAAACGAATTGAGTAGCCAGATGAATTTGTGGAAATTGGCACCAAAGATTACTTGTCCAGTCTTCATGGGAATAGGAGAATTTGATGAACTTACCCGTTTGGAAGAAGCATTAAGTCTTTATGAGTTTGTAGAAGCACCAAAGGAGATACGCGTCTATGAGAATGAATTTCACCCACTTGGTGGAGTAGCTGCAGAAATTTTCCGTTTTGGTGCAGAGTGGGTGGAACTTGCACTTGAAGGAAACTTTAAAGCTAACCATGATGAGCGTTATTACATGCATCGTGATGGGAGTGTTACTGAAGGGACTGCTTTTCCAACTTATTGGCTTGGTGCCCAGCCGGCGGAAATTAAAGGACGAAAAAAGTGTAATACATTAAATGCTTGTAATAATTAACAAATTTATACGGATTAAAAAAGAAAACAATAAAAATAGTATGTAGCTTTTATTTACACTATTTTTGTTGTTTTCTTCAAAATTTAGACTCCTCATAATTATGGTTATTGGTGAGGATATTCAAAGTGCGGAAGACTTCGAGTTGATGAAGAACATGGAAGAAAATGAAGGGAATGTTAAATGATTTATAAAGTAGTGACGACATACTATGTTTTTTCTTGAGCACAACTAGCATACATATTATTTTCTAGGAATTAAGTCCAGAATTGTGGAGACAGACAATGAGATATCTACGTTTTGAGGAACATCACTTTCATAAAATGTTAGGTCTCATTGGATGGGATTGCAAGACAAATCAAAGTTCCTAATTTGAATTTTTAAGCTGATGGATGTGGGGTTCGCCACATCCATCAGCTTAAAAATTTTATAATGCTCCCAAAACGAGTAAATTGTACATTCTCACCTGGAGATATCAATTTTCCCGTTTTGGGGTGGATTTGTTTACTTAAGTTGATGGGCATGTGGTGCAAAGCAAGCAGCACTGGATGACACAGGCGGTTATCCAAAATCAATTAGTAAAATAGAAAAAACGCAATCTCAAGTGGAGCTGCGTTTTTGTTTTTATTTGAGTAGCATGCATGAATCTGTTAACAGAGAACACACGTGACTAAAATGGATTACTAATAACCTATTTTTATTTATTCGTAACTTTTAGAGTATCTAACACGACTTTAGTAGCATCTGCAATAAGTTTATCATCGTATTCTGCATCTTCTTTATCATGATTAGAAAGGATGGCAAGAACAATTGGCTTTTTATTTGGTGGCCAAATTATTGCGATATCATTTCTTGTTCCATAAGAACCTGCACCTGTTTTATCTGCTACTTCCCATCCTTTTGGTACGCCCGCACGAATTAATTTATCCCCAGTCGTATTTCTCTTCATCCAATCTACTAACAGTTCACGTTTTTCAGATGGTAGTACAGTTCCTAATGTAAAAGATTGAAGCGTCTTAGCGATTGCTTCTGGTGTACTTGTATCATGTGTTTCTCCTGGATTTACTTCATTTAATTCAGGTTCAAATCGCTCGGAATTAGTAACAGTATCACCAATTTCCCTCAAGATTTTTTCAAATGCAGATGGACCACCTAACTTTTTAAGAATTAAATTATGTGCTGTACTGTCACTATATCGAACAGAAGCATCTGCAAGTTCTTTTAACGTCATTCCTGTATCCACATGCTTTTCAGTAATTGGATTATAATTAGATAGGTCTTCACGTGTATAAGTAATTCTTTCATCAAGAGCTTCTATTGAATTTTGACGTAAAAGAGCTCCCACTGCTAATGATTTAGATGTAGAGGCAAATGCAAAACGATCATCTGCATGGTAAGCAACAGTCTGATTCGTACTTGTGTCCAGTGCGTAAATACCAAGCTTAGCGTTATATTCTTTTTCAAGTTTAGCAAAAGCATGATTACCTGTATTTACTTGCTTAACTTGATTGATTTGATTTGTTTGTTTAGGTGATTCAGATTGCGTATTACTATTAGAACAGCCTATCAGTGTCACGCATGAAAGTAATACGACAGGTACAATCTTTTTGTAATGTGAGTTGGTAAAGAACTTGTTTAAAACGAACATAATTTTCAACCTCTTTCAAGAATATATGGATTTAGTCTAGTTTTTCATACTGATGCAATTGTAGAGAGCATACGATAACGATACTTTGCAGCTAAAATATTTCAGGTTAAAAACGTTTACGAAATGAATAACCCACTGTTCAAGCGGAGCGTTTTTATTACCTATTCACTTGCAAGGAGTATCCCGTAAAAGTATGAAACTGGTAACATGTAAACGTAGTATTTCAATACACACCTTTTTTACATTCTTCTCCTTTGCAAAATAATGAGTCCTTTCATTTTTTTATTAACTGTATAAATAGGTGTCTAACGAGATAGGTTGTATCCGATTTGGACATCTATTTTCAGGAATACACGTAATAGACATTCTAAGTAATGTATTTGTTCCACTTTTAGATGAAGAAGAACTTGATTATGGTAAAAATATATTATGAATTACTATATAGAAACCTAGTTCGGTAAAGGAAAGTAATCGTGTAGCATTCTTATTGCTACCTCCTCCTAAAATACGCTCACTGAATTTATAAACTGTATTTTCAGAAACATTGCAAGCGTGTAAGACAAATGAAAGGTAATTCAATATGAGAAAAACAACCTTACTACTACAATGAAAAACAGAAACATGAATAAAAATCATGTGTTACGATATGAAATTTAATTTGGTACTTAATAATTTTGACCAATTATCCCAGTTTCAATAGGAGAAGCCGAAACAGATCAGTTGTGAATTGTACATGACTCGTATTAAAAAAATCATAATTTGGGCAGATATCTTGTATCAAATCTCATTCGTAGTGTGTACATTTGGAGGGAATTTCTCATATGAAAATAGTAAAAGTAAATGATCTTAGTAAAGAATATACAGGAAAGGTTCCACATACAGCACTTTCAAATATAGACTTAACAATTACGGTGGGGGAATTTGTTGGGATAATGGGACCTTCGGGAAGTGGGAAAACAACATTATTGAATATGATTTCTACTATTGACTCGCCAACATCAGGCAGTGTATGTATTCATAATCAAAATCCGTATCAACTCTCCGCCGATGATTTGGCCTTATTTCGCAGACAACAATTAGGATTCGTTTTTCAATCCTTTAATCTGCTGCATACTTTAACAGTAAAAGAGAATATAGTTCTTCCGCTCGTATTAGATGGCATCAATGTGAAAAGAATAAATAAACGAGTAGAATCTATTTCGGAAAAATTAGGAATCAACGAAATTTTAAATAAGCGAACATATGAAATATCAGGAGGGCAAGCACAGCGAACAGCGATTGCCCGTGCACTCATTCACTCTCCTAAATTGGTTCTTGCCGATGAGCCGACAGGAAACTTAGATTCTAAAGCCTCTCAAGATGTGATGGAACTATTAACACTATTAAACAAAGAAGAAAAGGCAACAATGATGTTAGTAACGCACGATCCAGTTGCTGCAAGTTACTGTGACCGCATAATTTTTATTAAAGATGGCCAGTTGTACAATGAAGTTACTTGCAAAGATAATCGTCCATTATTTTATAAAAAAATTATGGATAGTCTTTCTATGTTAGGGGGGAATAAACATGACTTTTCGACAACTCGCATTTAATAATGTTTTACGAAATAAAAGAATATATCTTGGTCATTTTTTTAGTAGTACATTTGCGGTATTGATTTTTTTCACTTATGGGCTACTTGTCTTTCATCCGAACCTACAAGGTGAGCTGACTCATCTAAGTACCATCATGAGTGCATTTGGAAAAATAGGATTTCATTTATCCTATTACTTAATCTTTGTTTTTTCTTTCTTATTTATTTTCTATTCTGTTAGTGCATTTTTAAAAAATAGAAAAAAAGAGTTTGGATTATTAATGTTACACGGAATGTCTAATAAGCAGCTTCATCGATTAATTTTCTTCGAAAATATGTTGATTGGAATCCCTTCAATCGTAGTAGGCATTGGACTAGGAATGGTTTTTTCTAAATTGTTTTTATTAATTAGTGGGTCTTTATTAGGGATAGAGCAAACGTTAGCATTTTACTTTCCAATCAAGGCAATGGTAGTAACAGCAATGTCCTTTTTGGTTTTATTTCTACTTATTTCTTTGTTTACATCAAAAATGGTGAAAATGAATGAACTTGTAGAACTCATAAAATCAGATGAAAAACCAAAAACTGAGCCAATAGTGTCTGTTTATATATCCTTGTTGGTACTTATTTTATTGGGAGCGGGTTACTCCTGTGTTCACCACAGTATCGCTGCGGTGGATTACATGACTTTAAAACAACTATTCTTACTCGTAGGAGTAGGAGTCGTATTCATTGTATGTGGGACCTATTTCTTCTTTACTCAATTGTGTGTATATGTGTTATCCGCTTTAAAAAATAGAGAAACTACATTCTTTAAAACAACCAATCTCCTTGTTATATCAGAATTAATGTATCGCATGAAAGATAATGCGAGAACCTTTTTTATCGTATCAGTTATATCTGCAGTATCTTTTACAGCAATTGGAGTTTGTACGGCTATTGCAAATCCTGAATTGGCTAAGCATGAGACTCCATATGCATTTACCTATCGTTCAGATAAGGGGAATATAGAAGAAAAAGCTCATATTGAAGAAATAAAGAAACAATTAGAGGAATCTGGATTTTCATATAACCTTGTAGCAACAGAATTTAAAAGGACATTAGACGGATTGGCTTTGATTAATCTTTCTGCGTATAATGAATACGCTAAAAAATTAGGATATGAAATAGAGAAACTAACAAATGAAAATGATAGCATTGCTATACGACTTAATAAGAAAGAGAAAAGTACAGAGCATCTGAAATTTTTTGAAATAAATCATGGTGAACTCGAGATTCCACTTTCTGTACAAAAAACAGTGTATATTCCAGAGTTAGCCATGATTGATAACCCTGTTATTGTTTCTGATGCTGTTTATAATAAGGTCATACAGGTTCAAGAAGAAGGCGTACTCCGAGATTACACTATTTACGGTTTTATCGTTAAAGATTGGTCTGAAACAAGTGCGATTTCCACAAGTCTTAAGAAGTTCATTGGTACGAATCAAGAAGATTATTATAAGTTTTCATCACTGTATTTAAGATGGATTGAAATGAAACAACAAAATGGATTACTTTCTATTTCAAGTGTAATGGTGGGCATTGTATTTTTCGTATTTACGCTAAGTTTTTTATATTTTCGTCTATTTACTGATTTAGAACGTGATCAAGTGCAATATGAAATGATCTCAAAATTAGGTTTAAGTCAAAGAGAGTTAAAGCAAATTGTGACAAGACAAATGATGTTACTATTTTTCCTGCCGATAGTAGTGGCGATGCTTCACAGTAGTTTTGCATTTCTAACGTTTCATCAATTAGGACAAACAGTAAGCAGAGAAATGTCTGTTTTACAAAGCTCAATTGTAGTATTAGTAAGCTTTATTTGCATTCAAATGATTTACTTCTTTATTATTAGACACCACTATTTAAAACGCATACGTACAAAAATGTATTCATATAATAGATAGGCAAATATTAAAGGTGCATACTCAATCATTAAATTTGATTGGGGATGCACCTTTAAAATGTTGGGGAATATATCCAGGTTAATGAGGAACACAAGGAAAAAGATAATTAAAGCCAACCTATAAATAAAAGTAGCTAGTAAAAGCTAACTGCTCTCCAAATGGAATGAAGTGTGTATTTATATTATGACTTAGCTGCCCATTGTTCTATTTCAATTTTAACATCTGATAATCCTAATTCTGAAATGTATGCAATTTTCATTGCTGGATGTTTCGTTAATTTGGTCTCTCATACGGATGATACCGGTAGCATATTTACTCTTTGCAAGGAATGTGACTTTATGACACCGGAGCGATAGCAAGTTCAATCAAATCACGCAGAAACCACCCAACTTACTTCATACACAACCAGAATAATCTCACGGTGAAGAGAGAATAGTTGACGATCTACCAAGAGGCATTCGTGCTTCTTTTTTTAATAAAAGCATGATAAACTCTGATACATCAATAAAAAACGAATGTAAAATCTATTTGATTTATCACTCGTTTTCATGTTTTGTTTTGATAAAATGAAATATGGTTAAGGCATTATAAATAAATAGAAAAATCATGAATACCAGCATAGGGAGTTTCATTTTTAATTTTTGTTTCTAGATTTTGCAGGGTGTACTCTTGCCATGCTTCTAAATGATTCGTATCCCATGATTGATTAAATATTTGATACAAATAAATCTCTCTTAATTTCAAGAAGGTTGGGATTTGTTTAATTGTATCCTTATGTAGGCTATTTTCTGTTTTATATCTCTTGAAGAAATTACGCATAAAACTATCACAAAAAGTATGTGTATTGCCATTGAAGGAGTCGTGCTGCCAATAAGCATGATAGAAAGCTACTGCAAGATCCTGTGCAAACCAATTGTAAGAACAATCATCAAAATCAATAATGGTTATAAATCCTTTCTTGTCCATAATTAAGTTTCCCTGATGATAGTCATTATGGATAAGGCCGAAATTGTCAGGCGTTATGTTATCGGATGTGAGATTGTTAAGTAACTTATCATATTTTTCTCCAATCCACGGAATTAGGTTTTCTCTAATATTAAAGACATCAGGGTTATCATTACGCCAAGCAGGACGGTGTATGCTTTCAAATTTGTGAATTTTTGATATTGCATACATTCTCCCTAAACTTTTACCAAATTGTTTAAAAGTTACTTCATTCCAGTGTGATTTATTTTTAACATCAATTGAATCGCCTGGAATAGGGTACCACCCCATGCCCATCAACTTAAGAAATCCGACTACCCCAAAGTGTAAAAAAATGTTATTCTTTCTATTCAAGGTGAACCACAATTATTTGGTAATTGTACAATGACAATAAAGTTGTTTAATTCACAACATAGTCATTTAAAGAATAATAAAGTTATTTAAAAATCTTTCTATCAAGTGGTCAAAAGGTATTTTCAGCTTAGTACAGAACTATATCATAGTAGGTTGACATAAAATAGGTTGGATAAAATTGATATGAATAGGGAGAAAAATTTCAATGAATTGCTTAGTTGCAAAGGGTAGTATTTATTATGAAATCGTAGGGAATGGCTTTCCAATATTAATAATGCATTCAATGGGTACAGACCATAAATCTATGAAAGCCTGGATAGAGCCAATTTTTGATAAGATTCAGGGTTTTCAGAGGATATATATAGATTTACCTGCTCACGGTCGAAGTTTAATTGACGAAAATTTCAACTCTTCAGATGATATGCTTTTAAATATTTTGGACTTTATTGATATGACAATTCCTAACCAAGCATTTTCTCTTATTGGTTTTTCATTTGGAGGATATTTGGCACAAGGTGTTTTGCGCCATAGACATAAAAATGTAAAGAGTATTTGTTTGCTGGCTACTTCACTTCATTTGAAAGATAGGGATCTTCCTAAAAAAATAGTTGTTACAAAAGATGAAGATTTATTAACAGAATTGAATTCTGATATAAGAATAGCTTTTGAAACATTGATGAATTATCAAAATAAAGAGAACCTTAACTACTTTTTAAACGAAATCCAACCTGGACGATTATTAGCTAATAAAAATTTTTTAATGTCAAATTGGAGAGAGAAAGGGTATTTTCTTTCTGAAGAACCGCTTAATGATGTAGGTACACTTACACAACCTGTACTCATTATTCTAGGGAAACAAGATTCAATCTGTGGTTATAAAGATCACCTTTTTCTTCTAGAAAAATTTCCGAATGCTACGTTTTCCATTTTAGATGGTGCTGGTCATATGCTTCAAATAGAAAAACGTAAAATAGTACAGGAACTAATCAAAGACTGGCTAATTAGGAGCAATTCGGTTTGCGAATCAAGCGAGTAAATACAATCGATAATTTTTTTAGCCAAATTTCCATATCTGTTGCTTGTCAGTTCATTTTGTTGTTCTTCAACTAACAGGTGCTTTAGTTCAATAAGGATTAAATAACTTTATTATTGATTTTTGAGTGCAAATGCAATTAAATGGATAGAAATTAAACAACTTTAAAGAGCCTTAGTACAATAAAATGTGCAAGGCTTATATATATTTCATAACAAAATTCAATAACTTTATTATCACTTTACATAGTCTACATTTAATTTTTGTACCTAATTAATCCGCTTAATGGATTCAGTCTCGTCTGTTTTTGGATAGATTTCTTGCGAAATATGTACCTAGAGACGTATTTCAATTAAAATGTGATACGATAGTTATATATTCGTTTTGCTAGTAAAAGGGGATGAGTGTCGATGAAAAAACACATAAAAGTAAATGGGAAAATCCTTCAAACAAATAAAAAATGGTCACATCTCAAGCAAAGACAAAGAGAACATATTTCTAATTGGTTACGTAGAGAATATACACAGTTTGTAAAAACACAGTATAGAAAACCTAAAAAGTATGAACATGATGAGATTCTTCATGAAGTGATGAATCAAATACAAGAACGTGAAATTTGGATTCCTACTGGTGAAGTAAAAAGATATTATCTAAGTAAAATAGGAAAATGGTTTAGAAAAATAGAAGGTGAATGGGAAATACAAATAGACAACAAAGAGATGCAGCAAGCATTAAAAGAAAAGTAGATACAATTAGGGGGAGTATTTCATGTATAACTTACAAGAAGATATGTATGAACAATTGAAAGAAAGAAAAGGGGCAGTTACTGTATTTTTAATGAATGGCGTTCCAATACGTGGGCAGATCCTTGCAATGGATAAATTCACCGTTCTTATGATCGTTCATGGTAAGCAACAACTAATCTACAAGCAAGCTATTTCCACAATTCTTAAGTAATTCTTGTTCTTTTTTCGAGGAAAGAGGAACTAACAAAAAAAAAGAAGATTGAAATCAATCTTCTTTAGAAAAAGGAACAGATGACAGATTAGTACTCCAACTCATAATCAATTATAAATAAGGGTACATATATATTCAATGCGTTCTGAATTTTCTCAATATATTTATCTTATTTTTAAATTATAATATAAGTAATTCTTTTTATTATTATATACTGGTTCTTTCCTGTTGCAATTGCAGCCAATTTGATATACTATAAGTAAAATTGCCAGAAAGGTGATGAGATTATGTACCAACAACAAAATGATAGGGATCGAGACCAAGAAATGATGTTTTCTATACAAGGAATCCCAACAAATAAAGCTAACATGAATCAATTACCAAAATGGATTGGAATTTTTGGCTATGTTGCTTTTACTTTTATGGCATTAAGCGGTTTAGCGATGCTTATTTTAAGTATTTTTAGAAGTTAAAAAATATCTCAATTATAAATACAACTAGCATTTAAATACAAAATAAAGAAGAATCCATAATTCGCTGGATTCTTCTTTATTTATTTTTACTTGTTAATCCATTTAGAGATAATAGGATAATGAAAATCTTTCTCTTGTAATACATGTAAAATTCCTTTAAGGGGCCCGAAAGCTAATAAAATAGTTAGGATTATATAAATTGGGGCTGTCCACAATATCATGGACATATTACTCATGTTCATATCGGAATGGAACATAGAAAACATTAAAGTCCTCATTACAAAAGTATTCCAAATCAATACAATAATCCAAGTGAATAGCTGATAAACGGCTGTTTCAATAGCAATTATACGAAGTTTTTTTGATTTGAATATGAAATAAAAAATTAAGGGTATATAAAAAATTGTAATGCTAAAAAGAGTGAGAATGATGAAAGATAATAAAGTAATAATATGCATCATAAGTTCTAGTTTTTTTTCCTGAGATAAATTCATTTAGACTCCTCCTATATGTAGGCTTGATTCTCTTAAAGTTAACGATAATTCATTATAACACACCATCTAATGTAACAAAAAAAAATTATTTGTTAGGTTTTGTTACATTTTGTATTTAGAAATATGAAATATCCTAACTGATAAATTTGCTGTATCAAAAATATTTCTTAACATTACTAGTAAAACACCTTTTTGTTACACCGAAACCTCATAATGGGAATAAAATACAGTTTATGACCCATTTTTACACGTATCTCGGCTG
>NZ_KV827858.1:56639-61619 GCF_001836235.1 Bacillus sp. HMSC036E02
CCATTTTTACACGTATCTCGGCTGAACCCCTCATAGGTGTAAGATCTATAGGGGCTTTTTTAATAAAGGAAATATTAAATTTCACGTACCGTAATATTTAATAAAAAACAAGATACATAATCAATAGTCTACATTGAATCTTATGTTGAACTCATCTGCTAAATGGAGTCCCTTCTCTTTTGTCCAGAATCCTGTAGGCGTTTTTTTTTAATTCCCACTCTTTAAAACGATTTGGATATAATTCATTCAACATATGATAAGGACGACTACCCCAAAATTATAGCGCATTTAACATAGCAAATGGACTTGATTTCCAAAACTTTATACAAGGAGTTTGGAGTCGATGTTTTAACAACCATTTTTGTGAATATACATCTATTAACTCTTCACGAGACAAGTAAACGGACCTTTATTTAATACTTAAATTATCATTCTAATTTTTACCACAAATTCTTTTTAATTGTATAGCAGGTGAGAATTTTCTGTACTTATTTCGTTTTAGCTTCCATACTTTATGTATGTAGTGCATTCTTATCAATTTTCCCCATTACTTTAACTCGTAGGGGCATTAACTTTAGAACTCTGCTAATGGATAAGCAAGTTAATAATTATACTTGAAAATGGAGTGATACGATGAATAAGACGTATGATGTCATCATTACCGGTGCTAGATGTGCCGGCTCTACCCTGGCAATTTATCTTGCTAAGGCAGGTTTCCATGTGTTGTTAGTGGACCGAGCGAATTTTCCAAGGGACACATTATCAACCCATACCTTTTTCAATAATACTGTCGCTCTTCTTCGAGAAACCGGTGTCCTGGACAAGTTATTGGAAACAAAAGCACCGCCGGTACGGGATATTAAATTTCAATTTGAGGATACCGTGATAGAAGGTCTCATCCCTGAGGTTTACGGAGAGGAAAGTTGTTATTGTATTAGAAGAACTTATCTCGATCATATTCTACTTGAACAAGCCAAATCCCAAATGAATGTAACTGTTTTAGAAGGATTTCGTGTGACGGATGTCATCCGTGATGACGAAACAGTGATAGGCGTGAAAGGTTTAGACGGCGACAACGAGAAACAAGAATTTTTAGCTCGCCTGGTAGTCGGGGCAGACGGCCGATCCTCTATTATTCGCAAGCTGGTAAAAAGTGAACTCAAAATAAGTATTCCGGCAACAGTCGGCATCTATTTCGGGTATTTCTCTGGATTTCGCCACGATAATGTCCCTAAATTTGAAGTATACAAGATAAAAGATAACACAGCCATTCTCTTTCCGACGAATGATGATTTATATGTAATTGTCGGCATTTTCCCATTAGAAAATAAGGAATTGATAGAACGGTTGAAATTAAATCCGGAAAGCTGTCTACGCAATTTCTTTACAGATAACTTTCCGAATACAACAATTGGGGCGCGCTTGAAAAATGCAGAACTAGTAGAACCGGTCAAAGGCATTCTCGGATATGATAATTACTGGTATAAAGGAATGGGAAAAGGATGGGCGTTGGTTGGAGATGCAGTTTGTTTTAAAGATCCTGGCATGGCGCAGGGTATCCATGATGCTATATGTGGAGCACGTATATTATCCAATATTCTATCAAAATATAAGGGACAATCCGATCAATCAAATCAAATGTCTGAAGAATATCAAAAGGCAATAGAAGATGAGTTTATGGTTCGGTTTCACATGGGATGCCAAATTTCGAAGAATGAACGCATATCTGAACAACAGGATGCTGTCAACAAGCTAATCAGTTCCCATCCAGAGGCTATAGAGAAGTTTTTAGGGATTTACAATTATGCAAACGAGCCCGCTGCTTTAGAAAAAGAACTCGCACGAATTATGCAATCGATCTAGCAATGATTTTAGAGATTAAGTGATTTAAGTACAAAAATAATTCACTATGAACCTCCCCCACTTACTCGCTTCCGCTTGAAGTGGGGATTTCTTAGCATCAACAAAGACAAGGTCCTATGAGAAGCGGATTTTCCATCTCCTCTCTGCACCTATGCAGGGCCCCCTTTTCTTCATTTGACTAAGCAACTTCTGCACATGCAGAAGGGTGGGAACACACCGTCTACTACTTTTTGCTTACGCAATCCACAAATACTTTCTCTTCGTTTCTTCCGGGATATGACACATCTTTCCGTACAGTTCTTTTGCCAAAATGTTGCGGGCACCGTGAATGTCCCAGTGTTCTTCGTAGCCGCACACACAAACGTAGTTACGTGTCCGCACTTTCTTTCTTCTTTGGCAACAAGGGGTCACCATATCAAAAAAAGAAAATTGTACGTTATGTCTCGATTTGGACACATTTAAGGCGTTTTCTGTACGCTAAGACTATTTTCCAGTTAATTATGGACTATTTGGTACTGGAAATTCGATGTCTTCTAAAATGTCAACTGGAATATTCCTATCACTAATGGGAAAAGTATTCGTGGTTTGTAAAGGTATACCTTTACAAACAGTGGTTCACTTTCTTCATTGTTGTATGGAACTCTTCTTTTCTGATAGGGGGAGGATCTCTCTTTGGTGCATATAATTTTGAGGAATTAAATTTGACTAATTTGCAATCCTTACGTCCTTTATATATAAAAGAGCTGACTTATTTTTAACAAGAACTAGCACCAACAAGGTAAAATCTGGCTGTTTTTTGTTTAAACGTACTTTGCTTGTTTTTTGAAATGCTAATGTTGCTCTTTGTAGGGCAAAGAAAAAGATTATTAAATATTGGGAACATTTAGTATTGATTATATCAATTTACTAAATATTACATTTATGTAAATATTATTGTAACGGGATTTTAAAATGAAATTTATAACATTTTAAGAGAAATAATATCTTAATTTCGACGTAATGGAATGAATCTGGAAGGGGGGGCTATGTTCCCAGCTTGTACAAATGAAGAAATTATTGTTTCAACAGGCAATGGCGATTCAATTGCAGAAATAGGTACTTTCCGTGTGAAAGTTAAAGTTGAAAATGCTGCTGGCTTAATTAATACAATGTACACAGCTTCAGTAAAATTAACACGATAAAATAATTGAAAATTGGGAGGAATTTCATATGAAACCATGGAAAAAGAAAATGGGTATGACAATGTTGGCTTCAGCAATTGCATTAGGAGGTGTAGCTACTCTAGAATTAGTTAACCCCGTATCAAAAGCAGCGGCGGCTTCAGGTTACGGAGCTAGCGTAAATACAACAAAAGCAAATCATTATGTTGGTACAGATCCATATGTGCATATTAAAATTAAAAATGACAACAAAGCTTATGAAGTTGAGCTTCGTATACAACCACAAATTCAGCGCACAAATGGCACGTGGGAAAATGTGAATAAACCTTTAATTTCTTGGTTTGTACCTGGAGAATATGTAGGAATGAACATTGATATTGGTAGAGTCAATTATGATGGCGTGGGCATTTATGAAAAAGGAAAATATCGTTTGAAAGTTGATACGTTCAAAACAACATCTTCGGGTTCTGTATATTTAGGAACGTTTAACACAGACGTATTTTATTTAAAATAATATCAATAATAAAACTCCCTTTTAGGAGTTTTCAGAGTAAGGTAAGGGTATCGAGGATTTAATAGTAGATTCTTTTTAGGACTTTTTAGGGTGGAAAAATACTAACTATATAGAAGTATATTTATAGCGGACGCTCCTATGATGCGAGTATCCGTTTTTTTGTTTTATCAAAAAAAGGGTATCGTAATGGGAGCATCAATAATTGACTACGATAATAAGGTAAGATCGCTTCTGCCAGGGACAAGTAATTTATCATTAGTATTCCCTTTCTTTAAAATTAAGGATGAACTATTGTATACTTAGGTCTTACTAGTCCTTTCATGTCCATTAGCTTAAGAAACGTAAATACCCCAAAATAAAAGAATTGACATGTTAGGTGAAAATGGACAATCTTTTATTTTGGGGTATTATAAAATTATTAAGTTGATAGATATGGGGTATCATCACATCGCTATCAAGCTAAGAAAAGCAAATACCCCAAAACGAGTAAATTGTACATTCTCACCTGGAGATATCAATTTTCCCGTTTTGGGGTGGATTTGTTTACTTAAGTTGATGAGCATGGGATACAGCCGAGATATGTGTAAAAATAGGTACATATGGCTAAGTCTATGTAACTATGAAGTATTACTTTTTCATCATGCATGGAGCCTTACAAGTTACTGTCCCCTTGTAAGTTGCCATAATTCCACCAAAATCCGTTACTTTAGTCGAATAAAGAGTTAATATCCCTTTATATCCGTTCTGATCATATGAATAGGTTTTTGCTGGTGATTTTCCCATTGGATAATGGACATCTACGTACTGCGTTTTAGAATATAAATCACCTGCAGGCAATTCTACTTTAGTAGTTGATGCTGCATTAGCATCTGTCGGAAATGATAGTGCGGTAAAGCTAATACCAAAAGCTAAGGTTGTAGATAGCAAGACTGAAAGCGCTTTATTTTTCTTCATGACTTAATCCCCCTCATTAATATTTAGTACAACTTAAACTTACTTTATTTTCCAAATAAACGAAAGGGCCAAATGTATTTCTCATTAAAAGATTGAATTTTCAGTCTTCGTTCACCATTTATTATAACGGTGTTACGAAAAGTGCTTCAAGGTACAGCATATGTACTTCGATATACGTTCCACATATTTCTGAATCTACTCCTTGCAGAACTTTTAGCTCTGTAATAGTTATAGGGGTATCACCAGCATTTTGGAAAAGCCCCACGCTAAGAGTATGCAAGATTTTATACAGTTTTTGGGCTAATTCAGGAACAAACAAGAGCCCTGAACACACGCCAGAACAGGAATGTATAAAAAGATGAATAGGGTTATAGAAAAAGAAAAAGACGAAACCCTACTTTCAAAGGGAATTCGTTTTTTTCTTGCTACCAATAATGAGACGTTATGTTAACTCTCTAGGAATAGGATATACAATACTATTCCTTCAAT
>NZ_KV827859.1:0-2520 GCF_001836235.1 Bacillus sp. HMSC036E02
AGAAAAAGCAAGAATTGAGATTTTGGAGTACCACACAAGATTGAAAAAAATAAGGGATCGATTTGGTCGTTTTCAAGGGAAAACAGATCTACGTTAATGAGTAGAGGTTTCAGAATATGCGAGGGGAAATTCCCCTTCCCTTTATTGGAAATCTTACACATTCCTTATGTTTTTTGTGCTAGTTTTATTTAATTTGATTTTTAAAGAAAAAATGAATTGACAACAAAAATAATTTTATGATATTATAAAATATTTGATAAAAAACAACATATGTGTTAAGCTTGAGAAGGTTACCATATATGGAGGTGGATTATATGTTTCAAATTGGCGATAACATTGTTTATCCAATGCACGGAGCAGGTATAATTGAAGCCATAGTAGAAAAAGAATTCTCAGGAAAAAAACAACAGTATTATGTCATAAAAATGTCAATCAGTAATATGCAAGTCATGATTCCTACGGGTAAAATATTGAATTCGAATATACGCCCAGTTACTGATATACTTGCATTAAAACACATTATACACATTTTTCAGCATGAAGAATCCTGTAAATTACTGCCGTGGAAACAAAGGCATAAAGTGAACACGGACAAAATAAAAACAGGTGAAATACAAAAAGGTACAGAAGTTGTACGGGATTTAATGCGTATGAAGAAAGAAAAAGCACTCAATACAAGCGAAAAAAAATTGTTGGATGATGCATATAGATTTTTGGTCAGTGAACTAGAATTAATTAAAGGAATCACTGAAAATCAAATAAAAAGTTTCTGTTAAGGTTCATTATAAATAATGTATTATATCCTCTGAAAACATTCTAAATCTTTCGGGAATATGATGAGTATTAAAAGCGAATCATTTCAAAGACATTCAATTTCTTCAACTCACTTTTAGAGTAGGAACCTCTTTTGTTATTACTTCAATCTAATCCATTTTTATTTTCAAATTTTTTTTACAAACGTTCGAAATTTCATCAAATAACTCAATTAAATAGTCACTTGATTTTTGCAATCCTGATTCACACTGGCACGGACGAGGAGCCGTAAGGATGAAAGAGAGGTAGGGCTTTCATTGTTTTAGGTAATATACTATCTAAGTCATTATTTCTAGAAGAAAAAACAATCAATTTAACCGCTATCTTTAAGAGTTTCTTACATCTAATGAGACAGTGTTTAGTAATTGTTTATCTTCTTTACGTAAAATTGATAAACGAACTGGTAACGCTATATGGTCAACTACAAAAAAATGGTTTCCAGACCAGGAAACCATTTTAAATTTTATTTACATACAAATAGTAAATTAAGTAATAAGAAGGAGTTCACACCTGAAAAAAATGTTAACAAAAGAATTAAGTAATGAATTAAAGAAGCGAGAAGGGATCATCTCTATTACAGTTGAGCCTTATGAAAAAATCGAAGTTGGTGGAATTCGTGTAGATGGACCAGCTGTCATTCTAATTAATCAAGAATAGCTAAAAATAGTTTCATGCAAGAAGAAAAGGATCAGCCTTTAAGAGAAGGGAGGATCCTTTTTGTTTGCTGCTACTTTTATTTAAGGTGTTGGGTTTAAAAGGAAGGAGAGGGTTTGGATTATCATGGTAGAAAGCTTAATATTGGTAGGGTTTCTTTTTACGTTATATAAATTAGTTGATAAAAAAACAAACTAATTTATATAACGATATATTGTTTCCTTTTTTAGGACGAAATGTATTTGATAGTGACATGGATAATTTAAAGGAGGAATTTAGATGGATGCAAGGAAAGAACGCATAAAATACGAAAAGATGTCAAAGAATTATGACCGTATTTATTCAGTTTCGTTTATCCTATTAATTATACTTGTTTGTAGTAGTGTAATTATCATAGGAGCTACAGGAGGAAAATATGGAGTGTTTTTATTGTTAGCAATTTTATTTAATGCACGTATTACGAAGGAATCTCAAAAAAAGTATGAGTATTATTCTAATAAAGGGCGTATTTAAAATCATACATATCCTAAAAGGAACAAACTAGATGTACATTCAAAATATCCCTTTATCATCTCCTGTTAATTGGCAAAAGTAACTTTATATAAATCATTTTTTGAGCAATGTAGAAATAGAAAACGTACCCTATTAAAATGTTATTTCCGTTCCTATAATGAATTATCCTTCTAGCATATTTATAAGATTTATATCATATATTAGTAGAAAGAATGCAAGTTAGAAAGGAGTCTTATAGAATGAGTTATTTGAAAGGAAATGACTTGAGTGAACAACATATGGTAAGTACACCTAATCCCTATGTATATCAGACATTACAATCAGTAATTGGTAAACATGTGGTTATTGAAACTGTAAGAGGTAATGTAAGAGGTAAGTTAAAAGATGTGAAACCAGATCATTTGCTTATTGAAGATACGGCGCCATATATTGTACGCATTCAACAAATTGTATGGATTATGCCAAAACAATAATCAAATTTATAAAAAAGTAATGTCATAGTCCACTAAGTAAAAACACAGGGTTTTATCTCTGTGTTTC
>NZ_KV827860.1:0-259 GCF_001836235.1 Bacillus sp. HMSC036E02
ATCTTTTGCAAGACGGCGTAATAATGTAGCCAGATCTGGATCATGCTTACTTGCCACCTTAGCTACATTATTGTAAAACACCATTGTTGCAAGTTCTTGTAGCGTCGTATACGTCATGGCTTCGATTGGTGTATGAAAATCAGGCTCAAATCCACACTCAACGACTGATTTTCTTAATTCATGTATACGTTTAGGGTTTACACTTCGAGTGAGTAGTAAATATGTCTCTAATAAATTCGAATGTTGATCCTCTTCTGAG
>NZ_KV827861.1:0-21044 GCF_001836235.1 Bacillus sp. HMSC036E02
TGTTACTTGTAATACTTGCTCTTTCATATCTTTCATTCTCCTCTCTTCTTCTTTTATTACAAAACTTCTATTATACTAATGCGCTTGATAAAAATACGATTAATGCTGTTAATACTACCGCTCCACTTGCTGATCCTACGAAGTCACCTTTTGTTACTTGTAATACTTGCTCTTTCATATCATTTATCCTCCTTTTTTCTTTTGTTACAAAGCTTCTATTATACTAATACGCTTGATAGAAATACGATTAACGCTGTTAATACTACCGCTCCACTTGCTGATCCTACGAAGTCACCTTTTGTTACTTGTAATACTTGCTCTTTCATGTCATTTATCCTCCCTTTTTATAAGTTATCTATATGTAATTTCTAAGAAATGTTTATTTCATAGTTTTTATGTTAACGTTACATTAAATTTGATAACGTAACGTTTGTAACATTAATGTAACATAACTATTATTACGTTGCAATATAATTACGTAAAATTTATTACATTTTTTTTACGTTTTTTTATAATAACCCTCAAAAACCTTTATTTAATGCGTTTTTCACTAAGTTCACGTTTGTAACATTCGTGTAACATTACAGTCATAAAGTGAAATGTAGTCATATTCCTCTCTATTTTTGTTACAAATTGTTTATTTAGTGCCACTAAACCTATCTAATCTTTACTTACTTTTAATATGAGATAAAATACCGTCTTTCCAAGATAAGTTTATATGTTTCCTCTATATAACTATGTATAATAAAAACAAAGAGGTGGTCATTTTGAAATTAATCGCATTAGATATGGATGGTACACTACTATCATCTAATCTTGAAATCTCCAAAGAAAACCTACAAGCAATCCAAACTGCACAAGAAGCCGGTCATATTGTAATGATCTGTTCTGGTCGTGCGAAAGAGGATGCTTTAAAGCTATTGGAAGAATATAAATTATCTCTTCCAGTCGGAGCAAGCAATGGGGCTATTGTTTATGTGGATGGAAAAGTAATTAACTCGCGTTGTATACAAAACGACAAAGTGTACAAACTTGCAAAATTACTAGAATCTGAAGGTTTCCCATATAAGCTATATACAAATAAAGGAGTTTATTCTCCATATACATGGCAAGATCAAGTGATGCAAGCATTCGAAGAAAATAAGCATGCGCTTGATGTTACATTAGAGGAACTTGAACGAATTACAGAAAAGCAAAAGAAATCGAACCTAATTACTGATTTCAAAAAAATAGAAGATGTTGTAAATAACCAAGAACTAGAAATATCTAAATTCTTCATTTTAACGTTTAATGCAGCGCATCGCGCACAGCTATTAAGTATATTACAAGAAGATGCTGATATTATGGTTACAGCATCGGCTCCTACTAACTTAGAAATTATGGATAAGAATGGACATAAAGGAAACGGGATACAGCAGATGGCAGCTCATTTTAATATCCCAATTGAAGATACAGTTGCTATTGGTGATAATTTTAATGATGTACCAATGTTAGAAGTAGCAGGCTTATCTGTTGCAATGGGCAACGCTGAAGAAGATGTAAAAAAGCTATGTGATGTTGTAACACTAACAAACAATGAACATGGTGTTGCTCACGCAATCGAGCAATTTGTATTGAAACAAACTTCATCTAGTAAATAAAAAAAGGACTCTTTCAATTTGAAAGAGTCCTTTTTTATACGTGATGACAAGCAACAAAATGCTCTACACCAACATTACGGAATTCTGGTACTGTTTTTTTACAAACATCCGTTGCAAATGGGCAACGTGTATGAAAACGACAGCCCGAAGGTGGATTTGCTGGACTTGGAATATCCCCTTCTAGTATAATTCGTTCTCGCTTCACTGTTGGATCTGGTATTGGAACAGCTGATAACAATGCTTTCGTATAAGGATGTAGCGGATTGGTAAATAACTCATCACGCGGTGCTGTCTCCACAATCGTACCTAAATACATAATTCCGATTTTCGTACATAAGTGTTCTACTACACTTAAATCATGCGAAATGAATAAATAAGATAATCCCTTTTTCTCCTGTAACTCACTAAATAAATTAATAA
Source organism: Bacillus sp. HMSC036E02 (assembly GCF_001836235.1). Taxonomy (NCBI): domain Bacteria; kingdom Bacillati; phylum Bacillota; class Bacilli; order Caryophanales; family Bacillaceae; genus Bacillus; species Bacillus sp. HMSC036E02. The sequence goes on from NZ_KV827861.1 coordinate 2,061, forward strand.
TTTGTGCTTGGATAGATACATCTAGTGCCGCTACAGGTTCATCAGCTACAATGAATTCTGGATTTAATACCATAGCTCTTGCGATTACGATACGCTGACGTTGTCCACCAGAAAACTCATGGGGATACCGGTCAATGTGATAAGGAGCTAATCCACATAACTCCAATACTTCAATTACCTTTTCACGCACATTTTCTTTCGTTGCTAATCCGTGGGCCAACATTGGCTCTCCAAGCGCTTCTCCAATTCTCATTCTCGGATTTAATGAGCTAAATGGATCTTGGAAAACGAGCTGCATATTAGGGCGATGTTTTCTTAATTCATCCTTGGATAAAGAATGAACATCTTTTCCTTTAAACTTCACTTCTCCCTCCGTTTTTTGAACGAGGCGTAAAATTGTTTTTCCTATTGTTGTTTTCCCGCTCCCTGATTCACCAACGAGACCAAACACTTCACCTTTATTAATAGTAAAACTTACTCCATCAACTGCTTTTACATGCCCAATTGTTCTACTAAATACGCCACCCTTAATTGGAAAATATGCTTTTAGGTTTTTCACCTCTAATAATGGTTCACTCATTGTTCCGCACGCTCCTCATATAACCAGCAAGCTACTTTATGATTTTCATCATTTACATTTAGATTTGGGGCTTCTTTTTCACATATTTCCATACAATGCTCACAACGCCCACTAAAGTAACAAAACTCACCTAAACCAACTAAATTCGGAACTTGCCCTGGAATAGAATATAGTTTATCTATTCGTTTTCCCATTACTGGTTTTGATTTCAATAATCCTTTCGTATAAGGATGTTTTGGATTTTGGAATATCTCTAGTACTGGGGCTTCTTCAATAACTTTCCCGCCATACATAACGACAACATAATCAGCCATTTCCGCTACGACACCTAAGTCATGTGTAATTAATAAAATCGACGTTTTAAATTCTTCTTTCACTTGTCTTAGTAGATCCAATATTTGAGCCTGAATGGTAACATCAAGAGCTGTTGTTGGTTCATCTGCAATTAATAACTTAGGATTACAACTAAGCGCAACAGCAATCATAATACGTTGTAACATCCCACCGCTCAGTTCATGCGGATAAGAATGGACGATTTCATCAGCGCGGGCTATGCCAACTTTACGAATTAACTCAATTGCCTTCTTATATGCTTCATTTTTACTAAGTAATTCATGCTCTCTTAACGTTTCTACAATTTGCTCCCCTACAGTGAAGACGGGGTTTAGCGATGTCATCGGTTCTTGGAAAATCATTGCAATATCATTGCCTCGTAAACTACGAAGTTCTTTCTCTTTCATTCCTAAAAGACTTTTTCCTTCATATAAAATGTCTCCACCCACTACACTACCAGATTCAGCAATAAGCCCCATAATAGATAAAGCTGTTACACTCTTTCCGCAACCTGATTCTCCTACTACACAAACTGTTTCCCCTTCTCGAACCGCAAAGCTAACATGGTTCACAGCCTTTACTGTCCCCTCGTCAGTTTGAAAATGTGTTTGTAAGTCTCTCAGCTCTACTACCGCTTTACTCATATCTTCTCACCTACCGTCTCATCTTTGGATCTAACGCATCACGAAGTGCATCACCAAGTAAATTAATTGATACAACTGTTATAAAGATTGCAAAACCGGGCGGAATCCATAACCATGGACGCTTTTGGAAATCGATTAATGAGTTAGCTGCGCTAATCATGTTCCCCCATGATGGTGTAGGTGGAACGACTCCGAGGCCTAAGTAACTTAGTGCGGACTCACTTAAAATAGATCCAGCCACACCCAAAGTTGCTACAACAATAAGTAACGGAAAAACGTTAGGAATTAGATGATGAATGATTTTTCGAGAATCTTTTAATCCTAATACATCTGCCGCTTGCATAAAGGCTTGCTCCCGCAATGTTAAAATTTGTCCTCTCACAAGACGGGCAAGTCCTGGCCATCCTACTAAACTTAAAATAATCATTACAACATATAAACGGTACTCCGATGGTAATTTCCATTCTGATAAAATTGCTCCCATTATAATAAGTAGTGGTAATCCTGGAATGGACATTAACACATCTGCAACACGCATAATTAAATGATCTACAACTCCTCGATAAAAACCAGCAATTGCTCCTAATAGAGCTCCTAGTATAACGGATAGTAGCATCGACGCTAAACCGATTGTTAATGAAATACGCCCTGCTTGCATAAGTCTAGTTAAAATATCCCGCCCCAACTGGTCTGTCCCAAGCCAATGTGACAGGCTGGGTGGTTTATTAATTTGTGTTACTTGTACTTTCCCATCAGCATACGGTGAAAAGATTGGACCGATAAAACTAAATAAAAACATAAATATTAAAACGTATAAGCCACACAGTGCCATCTTATTTTTCTTGATTTTTTTATACGCTTGGCGCCATGGTGATGATTCATTTCTTTTTTTCCGTTCTTTCTTTTTCTCTATTATGGGTGTAATAGTCTCCATATCTTTCCCCCCTTACTTCAATCGAATTCTTGGATCAACAAACGCATATACAATATCAGCTAAGAAATTAGCCATAATTGTTAAACAAGAAAGAAACATTGTAAAGGCCATTAATACCGTATAGTCACGGAAGTTTAATGCTTCTAATTGAATACTCCCAATCCCTGGCCAATTAAAAATCTGTTCAATAATAATAGCTCCTGAAAATAAACCCGGTAATTCAAAAGCGAGTAATGTAATTGCTGGCAAAATTGCATTTTTCAATGCATGTTTATAAATAACGGTCCTTTCTTTTAAACCTTTTGCACGAGCAGTACGAATATAATCTTGCCTAATAACATCCAACATGCCAGTTCTAAAATAGCGTGTTAACGATCCTACACCAAGAAGCGTTAAAATAAATACAGGTAGAATCATATGACGTAATACTTCTAATATGTATGCTATTCCTGTTGAGTTACTCCCAATATCAATCATGCCACCAATAGGTAATAACTTTAAATCAACTGCTAATAATTTAATTAAAAATAGTCCGATAAAAAATGATGGAAATGACATTGCTGCAAAGACACCGATTGTTACCAATCTATCAAACCAAGAGTGCTGCTTTGTTGCAGAAATAACCCCAATAATAAGAGCAATAATCCAAGTGAAAAATAAAGCTGCAGCAGCAACAATAAATGTATTCCAAATGAATTTATTAAGTAATGAAGTTACCGGTTCTTGATACTGTAAAGAAAATCCAAAATCACCATGCAAAGCATTCACTAACCAATGAAAATACCTTTCAATAATCGGTTTATTTAAACCGTACAACTCTCTTAATTCTTGAGCTCTCTCTGGTGTTAATTTTGGATTTGAATCGATATAATCACCCGGTAAGAGTGCAAATAAGAAAAAGATAATAATAGACGTACCAAACAATGTAGGAATCATTTGTAGAAACCTACGAATGATATATGTTTTCACCTTTTGTCTCCCCAATCCTATTTACTTAAAAATAGAAGAACATTTTTTCAAAACAGCTACCATTCCATTGCTGTGTGAAAAAACGTCTTCTATTATTTAGGTCAACCCTTATTGTTCAATAGATAACACTGGTAAGTTGGAACTGATGCTATCGTACTTTTCTGGATCAATTCCTTTTATACGTGCATTATGAGCATAAAGTAGTTTACGATAGTTTAATAAAATAACTGGTGGATCATCACTTAACTCTTTATACAGCTCTTTATAAATCGCTTTACGTTTTTCAATATCTGTCGTTCCTATACCTTTTACAATCAAATCATCTACTTTCGGATTATTATAACCCGTATCACTTTTTGGATTAGTTGATAAGTACTCACTTACAACTTCACTTGGATCACTAATTCCTGGTGTTGAAACTGCCGCTAAATCGTAGTCACCTTTTCCTACTTTTGAAAGCATCGTATTAAAGTCCATCAACTCTGGATTTAATTCAACACCAATTTCTTTGTAACTTTCTTTTGCAATCGGAATAAAGATATCATTTGTTTTACCTGTATTTGATGCGTAGTATGTTAATTTTAATTTTTGACCATCTTTTTCACGAACCCCGTCAGAACCTACTTTCCAACCAGCCTCATCCAATAATTTTTTAGCCTTTTCTACGTCATGCGGATATTTATTAATACCTTCTTCTGTATATGCCCATGAAACTGGAGCAATTGGTACGTTAGCGACAGAGCCATAGCCTTGTAAAGCTGTATCCACATACTTCTTACGGTCTAATCCATAAGTAAGTGCTTGGCGTACCTTTTTATCTTTCAAATACGACTTCTTATTATTTACATAGATATAAGCAATATCACTTGATGATTCAAGATTAATATTTGCAAACTCTAATCCTTTTAATTGGTCTATATTTTCAGGGTTCGCTCTAAACCCACTATAGTCCAGTTCACCTGTTTGGAATAATTGGAATCCAGTATCACCTGATGTGATTTTGTAAATAAAGTTTTTAATTTTTGGTTTACCTGCATAATAATTTTCGTTAGCAACAAAGCGGACTTCTTGACCTGGAACATATTTTTCAAATTTATATGGACCCGCTGCAATTGGTTGCCCATATAATGCTTTTAAATAGTCTAAACTTGTATTTTGTTTATAATCTTTTCCATAATAAGCTTTTGATAGCACTGGGCCACCTAAATTCGTTAGCGCCTGTGAATTAACTTTTTCAGTTGTAATTTTAATTGTCTGTGGATCAACAACTTGGATTCCTTCAATAGAAGTTGCTTTTCCTTCTTTATATTCTTTCCCACCTTTAACAGCATACTGAGCAATATCCAATCCACCTTCATACGCTTTATCATGAAGTAGTGTTAATGTAAATGCTACGTCATCCGCTGTTAGAGGCGACCCATCACTAAATTTTAAATTTTTACGTAAATGGAATGTATATGTTAACTGGTCAGCAGAAATATCCCATTTTTCCGCAAGATCCGGAATAGGTTTACTTTGTTTGTCTGTTGTTACTAATGAAGCAAAAATAACCGACGTTACATTTCCATCCCAACCATTATCTTGGAAATACGGAAGGAAAACTCCCCCTGGCTTAGAAATGGCTGTAATGAAAGTATCTTTTCGTTGATTTGCTTTCTCTGGACTTTTCTTTTTATCTGTAGCTGGAATTGATTCAATCTTAGAGTCTTTTAAATCCTGCTTTTTTACTGGTTCTGTAGAAGCCGTATCCTCCTGTCCCCCACAAGCAGATAACACAAGCGAACTACTCAGTAATACTGAAAATACACCAGCCCATTTTTTTGTCTTTTTCTTCATTGTCCCCACCCTAACTGTTTAATAGTTATACCCTTTGAACTTATTAGCTTATGTATGCCTCCCACAGCACATTTATAGCCAATCGGAAAAGTCGGTTTTAATCAGAAAAAAATAGATGTTTTTGAGGGGTAACAATCTTATTCCGACTTTTCCGGTAGACTTTATGGTTATTAGCTTATATCGTTCATTATGTTTTGTCAATTCTTTCTAAATAAATATTTTGAGAATTTTTCCAAAATTATTACTCTACATTTATACTTTAAGAAAACTCAGCTATAATTCGTATTAAAACTTAAAAATCTACTTCTATTCCTTCAGCATGAAACATAGAATACTAATAACCAATTACCAAAAAGGGGGCGAAAATATGGACAACCTATTCCAATACGTCCTGCACTACGTATTATTAACAATTATGATAGTCGGAGCGCTATTACTATTCCCGTTCTTCCCAAAGTTCGTCCTCTTTTTAGCTTTTTTTATTATGCTCGGGATTGCTATTATAATTTCAACGAGAGAAGATGCCACGCAAAAAGAGAGCAGAGTTCAGCGCATAAAGCTGTAACTTTGCTCTCTTTTTGTTTTCATTCACTAGTCTCTGTTACACATATTTATCCCGCTATTTGCCGTGCAGTAAGACCCCCACCTCAAAATTCAGCGAAAGCAAAAGAAGTTAGGTCAGGGTCGGGGTGCCCGTAAAAGCCCTCACTTTATCTCTCGGGAAATAATTAGCCTTTGTTTTTGTAATTACTCCTATCGAAAAACCACTAATGACATTTATTTTTCACCTTATCATTTTCATATGTTTCACAAACTATGCAAATTGAGGAAAATGGATTTATCTAAGTTACTGTTTCACGTGAAACACATCGCTTCATTTAACCTTTAAAGCAAAATATCATTATGAAAAAAGCCACTTCCTCCAGCAAAACTGAAAGGAAGTGGCTTTCTACTCATTACTCCACCATATTCTCTAATTCATTATATAAATCTGCTCGTAACAACTCTTTCTTCGTTTTTTCCTCATATAATTTTTCAAGTTTTTCAACATCAGCTACATATTCCATTTCACTTTCTAATGCATATATATCTTCTTCTATATGCATTAACTCGTTTTCAATCTCCGCAAAACTTCTAGAATCTTTCTTTTTTATAGAGATTGCTTCAACACTTTTTCTTCCATGGTGCTTATGCTTTATTACTTCCTCCTCAAGCTTTTCTTCCCACTTTTGACGAGCCCATGCATAGTTTCCTGCAAACTCAAATAATTTGCATCTATCAATCCAGTACGTCTTTTCAAATAACTTATTTAAAAAATATCGATCGTGTGAAACAGCTAAAATCGTCCCGTTATATTGCTCAAGGGCTTCCTCTAAAACTTCCCTTGATTCAATATCAAGATGGTTTGTCGGCTCATCTAAAATTAGAAAATTGATGTCTTGATACATAAGTTGCGCAAGTCTTAATCTCATTTTTTCTCCACCACTAAGTTGCGTTACTTTCTTAAATACTGCTGGACCATAAAACAAAAACTTAGCTAATATATGTCTTGCTTCTCCTTCTGTTACAGCCACATTCTCTCTGAATGCTTCCAATACATTACTCTTCATATTTTCATATGCATGTTGTGATAAATAACCAATTTTGACACTACTACCAATTCGAATTTCACCAACGTCTGGATTTATTTCTTCTAATAGTAGTTTTAATAATGTAGTCTTCCCTGTACCATTACGACCAACGATAGCAGCACGCTCTTGAAAACGAACATGTAAATTCGCTTGTTCAAATAAAGATCGGCCAGCAAAACCTTTACTCACTTCTTTCATTACAACAACATCTTTTCCGCTTCTCTCTTGCCCTTCAAACTGAAGACCCATCTGTTTTCTTTCTAAAATTGGCCTCTTTAATTTCTCTATACGCTCTAACGCACGTTCCATATTCCTCGCTCTTTTATGCAATCCTTCATTCGGAGGATTCGCTTGATTTGCCCATTCACGTAGGCGCTTAATTGCTTCTTTCATTTTCTTTATTTTCTTTTGCTGCTCTTGATAAGCTTGAAACTCTTGAAGTAACCTTTCTTCCTTCTCCTCAACGAACTGAGAATAATTCGTATGGTACACGTGAATCTCTCCATCTTCCAAATCCAAAATTTTCGTTACAACTTCATCAAGGAAATAGCGATCGTGTGAAATAACCATAACTGTTCCATTATATTCTTTTAAAAATTTCTCTAACCATTCAACTGCAAACAAATCTAAATGATTTGTTGGTTCATCTAATAGAAGTAAATCTGGTTTCTGCAATAGCATATATGCAAGGCTTATTTTCGTCTGTTCTCCTCCACTTAATTCCGTAAATACTCTTGGAAATAAGTTTGTGACTTGTAAGCCATTTGCTACCTTCATTATATTTGCCTCTATTTCATAACCACCGAGAAATGCAAATTTTTCTTGAATTACTCCGTACCTCTCCATTAGCTTTTGCAAAGCAGATTGTTCCTGCTCCTCCGCCATATTTTTTTCTAGAGCATGCATTTCTTTTTCTAATTCCTTTTCTACTTTAAAAGCGGAACTCAATACATCATATACAGTCATGGCCTCATCAAACTTCGGAATTTGTGCGACATGACCAATACGTGTACCTTTCTTCATATGAATGGCTCCTGCATCCAAACTCTCCATTCCCGTTAGAAGCCCAAAGATTGTTGTCTTCCCACTACCGTTACGACCAACTAACCCAACACGTTCACCATTCTTTATTTCAAGCGATATATTTTCAAATATGATGTTTCCACCAAAAGATTTCGTCACATTATTTACACTACAAATAGTCATTTTCCGTACTCCTTTCAATATAAAAAACCATGAGAAAGAAACATTCCCCATGGTTTTCGGCATAGAAAAAGGAAGCCAAATAGCTCCCTTTTCACACGTTTATTAAAAATGGGTGAAGAGATTTCTATCGTTCAATAGTCACTATGCAATTGTTAAAAAAGGGCATACGTATCCCGTTAACAACTACATCATGAAAAATCGCACGACAAAAATAGATAAAATCTAAAAATTTGGCACGCGCAGCTAAAGAACGTTTCATCTCATTCACCCCTTTCGTACGGAATTTAATACTTACTTCTTTATTATACTTTCCAATTTCATGTTTGAATAGTCATTTTTCTGAAAATAATGAAGATAGACTAAACATTTCAATAAGTGACATCAAATCTTACAAAACTGTTATGTTCACGTAATGGAAAGCGATAGTACGAAAAGATGCCTCCCTATACAATAAAGATGTAAAACAAGAGTGACAAACACAAGGAGGAAACAAACATGATGAAAGAAATCGTAAAAGCAATCTTTAAGGTATTAGTGAACGGACAAGCAGTTGTAAAAGAACTAAATGAACTATAAAAAGGAGTGAAGAAATATGATGAACATGGTGAAAATGCTTTTACACGCTTTAGTCGATGCAAAAGCAGTTAGCCAAGAATTAAACCAACAATAAAAAGGGGTATATGAATATGAAGAAAGCCATTATTATAATTGCAAGCACAGCAATCACTTTATACACAATAAAAAATAGAAAAAAGAAAAATAATGAAAATGTTCTATATTATCCATACACACTATTAGAGAAAAAATAAAAGACAAGGTACCCTATCGTAATGAGGATATCTTGTCTTTTATTTTTTCCATATTGTCTTTAGAGGATTTCCTTCTCCTTTTCCCGAATGTATTAAGCGGGATTTTTACACATATTTTAAAGGGGCATATATACAAATGGATACACAACAACTATATTTTTTAAACGATATCGGTAAACAAAAACCAGAAAGTATTCGGAATAGAAGCGCTGCATGTCCATTTTGCGATAAAGAACATTTAACGGATATTTTAGCAACTGATGGTTCTATTATTTGGTTAAAAAATAAATTTCCTACATTACAAGATACATTTCAAACGGTGCTGATTGAAACAGATAATTGCGAAGATCATATCGCAACATATACAGAAGAACATATGCGAAAATTAATGCAATTTTCTATTCAACATTGGTTACACTTACAGAAGAACGAAGAATTTGCATCTGTAATTTTATACAAAAATCACGGTCCATTTTCAGGTGGAAGTTTGCATCATGCACACATGCAAATTATCGGAATGAAATATGTAGATTATCTTGAAAATATTGAAGAAGAAAATTTTCAAGGGGTAATTGTTCAAAAAAATGAACGCATTGAGCTTAATATTTCAGAGCGTCCCATTATTGGCTTCACTGAATTCAATATAATCATTGATAATATTTCATATATAGATGAAATGGCAAATTACATTCAGCAAACTGTACGTTACATACTGATAGATTTCCATAAAGGATGCAGTAGTTATAACTTATTCTTCTATTACTTAAATGGAAAAATCATTTGTAAAGTTGTACCTAGATTTGTCGTTTCACCATTGTATGTAGGATATAAAATACCGCAAGTTTCTACAAAACTAGAAGAGGTGAAAATACAACTCACGCAGTATTTCACGAAAGAAAAGGATGAAATTATTCATAAAAAAACAGAGTAGGTATAGAAAACCTACTCTGTTACCCCGCATTAACGAGCAGTAAAACTTCCACCTCAAAATCCGGAAAACGCTAGAATTTAGGCGGAAGATTAACTGCTCGTAAAAGCCCGATTGGTGAAGACTAATAATCAGCGGGGGATGAACAGACTCCCCCACTGATTAAAGTTTCACTTTATTACGCCTTTATTTCGATAGTACACATCTTCTAGTCCGATGTTATACTTCATGTTATTATCCGTCCACTCTGGCCCTAAATTCCCTGGCCATCCAGATGTATTCGCTATATATTTCAGTAATGCAAAATCAGTCAAACCTTTTTGCACCCCACGCTTATATCCTTTCATTAAATGCGGCATTGCAATTTGCGCATTTGTACGTGGATCTTTCAGCTCATCATCAGTTAAATGTTCTGGTGCAAGCCCGCCGCCGCGGTGTAGTTGAAACAATCCAAATGAAGTTCCATTATCTCCAACACTTCTTGGATTTAATCGACTTTCATGCTCGGCAATTGCAAGAGGTATCCATTCCGGAAGATTTACTTTCTTCGCTTCCTCTATAATGATTTGTTTCATCTGTTTTGCTTCTTCTGAATCAACATAGCTTGTTCCATTCACTAGCTTATCCATTCCTTCAGACTTTCCTTGGAAATATAAATATACTCCAAGAACAACTAAAAATCCTACAAAGAATTTCTTCACTACCTCTACCTCTTTCTCCGCTGAAATTTGTCCCCTTTCAGCCTTCCCTTTACAATTACCTACATTCTATTACTCTTTTATCATAGCAAATAACTATACGTATTATCATCATGCTTTAGACCGATTTTGTGAAAAAACAGCTGGTAAATACGTGCAAAAATGTAACTTTCATAGACTATAACGCATTTATTGTATATAATTGTAAACTGAACTCTATATATAGAATAGGAGCGTACAAAATGAAAAAATGCCTAACACTCTTGTTCAGCATTTTACTACTCATCCCTACCTACACCTCTGCACAAACATCATCAAAACCAAAAGTACTTGTTTTGTATAGTACACAAGACGATAAAGTTTCAAATAATGTTCAAATCCTTAATACTCAATTAGGACATTTTACAAATGATATAACCGTAAAAAACTTAAAAGAAGCAACTTCAATTAATAACGTATCCTCCTATACACATATTGTTTATATCGGTGAAACAAAAGAAGCGTTTTCTGATGAAACGAAACAATTTCTAGAAAACTTCTCCGGCCCTGTATTAGTATTAGGACAAAATGTTGAACAATTATCTAAGCGTTTTTCTTTCATTACATTGAAGAGTGACGATATACGAGTTAATAAAATTGAATATCCAGAAAAGAAGCTAAAAAATACCTTAGAAGAGGAACGATTAATTCAATCATTTGATACGAATGGAACTGTGCTTGCTAACGCTTTAAGCTCAAATAACACTAACCCACTAATCGTTCAGCATGAAATATCTTATTATGTCGCAACACCTAACCTCTTTGACTGGATGTCTCATTACGTCGGTGAAATGTTATTTTCTTATTTCAGCCAAAAACCAACGAAAAATAAAGTTGAAGCTTATTTACGTCTTGAGGATGTTCACCCAGCAGCAGATATAAATCAATTAAAAGAAATTGCTACATTACTAAAAGAGAAAAAGATGCCTTACATGATTACTGTTATTCCGGTATATAAAGATCCAGATACAGGAAAGATAATACATTTAAAAGATAAACCAGAACTAGTTGATCTTTTACGCTCTATGCAAGATGATGGTGCAGCAATTATTATGCATGGTTATACTCACCAATTTTATGACAGTGAAACAGGTGAGGGCTTTGAATTTTGGGATGTCAAAACAGATCAACCAATTCGCCAACCGAAGCATGAAAAACCGAAGACAAAAGATGACTTTCCAAATATAGAGGCATATAACCAATATGTAAAAAAAGGGGAAGAATTCGAGGGAAAATATATGAAAGATCATATTGAAAAAGGAATTCAAGAACTTGTAGATGCTAAACTATATCCTGTTGCCTTTGAAGCACCTCATTACACGATGTCTCAAAAAGGATATGAAATATTATCAAGGTACTTTTCAACTTATGTAGGACAACTACAGTTAAATGATACAACTTGGAAATCCATGCACTCACCATATTATACAAGTACTCCGTCATTTTTACATGGAATGAAACTATTGCCTGAAACAGTCGGATTTATTGAAGAAGATACGCCACAAACTATTGCTAAAATGAAAGAACGTGCTCTATCTGTTTCTAAATTATCCGATGGAATTATTGGTGCATTCTATCATCCTTACTTAGGTGTGAAACCATTAAAAGAAGTGTTAAAAGATCTAGAAAGTATTCCAAATATAGAATGGATTGATTTACAAAAGGAAAAGAATGAAGTAAAAATGAAAGATATTCATATTACGACGAATAAAGACGGCATTCACGTTGAAAAACCAACCAGTGCGAATGACATAATTGATTATATAAAGCAATATGGCTTCTTACTTATACTGGGGTTCGTTATCATTGTCTTTCTTTTATTATTAAAACGTGCGAAGAAATTAGAATCCTAATACAAAACCACCAAGCATTCTGCTTGGTGGTTTTTTTAACTTAAACCAAAACGTGGCATGTTATTAATAACCCATTGATTATTTTCATAAATAAATTCAACTTCTACTTTTTCCGTTACATTATCATAGTCATTATACGTTTCTACCTGCGCTTTTATTTTCCCATCCTTTAACTCGGCAGAAATAATTTTTGTAAATTTAGTTGCTGCTTTTGACCCTGGATCTCCAATAGCATAGTGCATTTTTCCATTTAACTCTTTAATATATTTACTCTTCATATACTGTGCAATAAATGATTTTGAGAAGTACGTAGATAGCGTAGTCTCTAAATTATCTTTCTTATTATAAATAGGGTTCACTAATTCCCCGTATGAAAAATCCCCTACTCGTTTTGGGTTTCCTGTTAGTGCAGCCATTTGAACATTAGTCAGTTCCTTCTGTGCATTCCATACTTTCTGTAACATAACGTTATCTGCTAGCTTCTTATCTTTTACTTCATTTGATTTCTTTGTATCCAAATTCATGATAGTTCCATTATCCGTATAGAGATACATATCTCCTGCTACAAAATATAAATAGGATTTAGTTGGTTCAACCGCTTTATTATAAATTACCTTTTCATTTCCACCATTTATTTTCTTCTTATATACTCCATCCTTTTTTAAATAATAAAAAATATCCCCTTTCACATTCATCTGCAAGGCATCCTTTACCAATAACTTTTCATTATTTTGTTGAACGTCTATTTCATATATGCCATGCTCAGCTTCATTTGTTTCAAAAGGTAACGAAAAGTCGACAACAGCATATAATTTTTCATTATTATACGTAGCACTAGATATTGTGGCATAATTTTCTTTTGACCAAGTTTTATTATCTTTTGTCATTTGTGTTCCACGATTTTTATTCCAATGTAGAATACTATCATCTATCGTTCGAGACCAACCAGAATTTTTAAATGCCGCTTCTTCTTCCTGTCCCGTCTTCAAATTGATTTTTGCGATCCCTACAATATCAAAACCACCATGCTCAGAATATTTTTTCGGATAAAATAAAGTTTGATCTTTTATATAAACATAATTTGTATCCGCTTTTAACGTATCTAACTTTTTATTTGATATATCATACTTCATTAAAGAAGATAATCCCGCATTCTTCTCTTCATCCGTATGAATAAAATATAAAGCTTTGTTTTTTATATTTATGTAAGAAGCATTTACACCTTCCACTACACGTTCCGAAGTCTGAAATTGATCTTTCGTACGATAAATGCCTCCTGTATTTTTATCACCATTTACCGCATAGTAAACCCATCCATTACTCTCTGCCATCTTCCCTTTATTAGAACTGTTTCCAACCGAATTCCCGTTTTTCTTAGTTTCTTTCATCTGTTTTTCAACTACTGGATCAATTTGTTCTTCTTTACTTTCTTGCGTTGCGTTGGGATTTATAGCCTTCTTTTCTGCTTCACAACCAAACGCTGCAACTGAAAGTGCACCGATCATCATTGTAATAGCTATTTTTTTATGTGCTTTCCCCATTTTCTCCCCTACTTCCTTCATCAAATTAAACACATCATAAATTATAGAAAAAATTAGAAAAAATATCCATAATAAAAAGAATAAGAGTACCTCTCCTATCCTTTCAAATAAAGCGAAACCTTAATCAGTCAGGGTCTTAATCCCCGGCAAATAGCGGGGTAAAATCGAATGGTATTTTCATATATTGTTTCTGCAACCTGATCAACAGATATGTTTTTTATAACACTAATTTCCTTTAATACATCTCGAATCATTCTCGGGTGCGTCATAACATCGTCTTGAAATTCCCACGGTCCATCTGTTTCTACCATCATATATTCAAGCGGATAATACGAAACAATTTTTCTAATCTTCTCCTTATGTAAAACATCCGGTGTAATCGAAATATAATAACCATTCTTCATCATCCGTTTCATTGTTTCATCACTTCCTTTAAACCAATGGAAATGTGCACGTGAAACTTTATATTTCTCTAGCAAATCACATACAGTGTCAGCATCTTCATAAACTGCGTGTAATATAATCGGCAAATTATACTTACTAGCTAGTTCTATAAATTTTTTCAATACAGCTATGTATGGATCTACAGCAATGCTTTCATCTTCTTTCCTCAAATAATAGGGCAAACCTACTTCACCAATCGCAACAATTTCCTCTGCGTTCTGTTCAATAAGTTTATAAATCTGTTCACACTCTTCTTTATGAATCTGTTGCTCTGGATGAAACCCTATCGCTGGATATATAAAGGAATACTTCTTCGCTAAAGATAACGTTTCCTTACAAGATTGATAATTCATAGATACAGCAATAAGCCCCTTTATTTCATTACTATTTTCCACCTCTTTCAGTAATCTGTTCTTCTCTTCATCCTTATATTGATCAACATGTATATGACTATCAATCCATTTCATCTTTATGCCCCCATAAAAAAAACAAGAAAGGACTTCCTTTCTTGTTTTAGCATCTATATTATTTAACAATTAAGTTTGTTATGATATCAAATAATCCAATACACACTACGGCAACAGTAAAGTAGCTACAGAAATCTTTAATTGGTAACTTCACTACTTCTTCTTTACGCATCCCATTTTTCTCCCTTCTTACTAGATCCCTAATTATTTTTCTATCTGTATCTATTATGCAAAAAATATGACAAATTTACTATCGAATTAACTTACGTAAACCTTACAATGTTGTAAGGTTTAAAAAAGGATCCTCATCTTTATTCAGATGAGGATTATTAAAAATTAGTTGGTTTTTCATTCTTCATTACAAACAGAAAGTAATACATTAAGACTTTCTAGTTACACTATATAAAAATTACTATCTTTTAACTATCGAATTACATTACAGAAGACTTACATTTTTGTAAGTTATGTGTAATGTAATTCGATAGTTTCCCTTACTTATATTTCGTACAATAAAGTTAGAAAGTAAGCCAAATAAGAAGAACAATCACATAACCAAATTGCATTGCTAGTAGCTACTCTTCTTATACCTTTCAACCATGCTACTACAATGTACCCCCTTCCCCTTTATATAATAAAAAAGCCTTAGTCTATATGGACTAAGGCTTTTTTGCTAACCCCTAAAATACCCTTACCCAGTATTTTTATTCTCGACAAAAAATAGCTGGGGGTATATTTCACTATCTCATCGTTAAAAGTTTACTCTTCGCATTTATAGGAATATTTGCAACCTCAATCTCTTCAATCGATTCACCGTAACGTCCTTTCGCAAAAACCTTTAATGCTTCATCTCTCTTTAACATATGCTTAACCGTTTTCTTTATTTTCTGCTCTCTACCACGTTCATCGAATGCAATAAATTCATATTCATACCACTCATCACCAATATGCTGACCAATTGTATTCACAACCGTATAGTATTCTTTCGTCTTATAAAATGGATTATATTTATCGATAACCGGTCCAAATTTCGTAGGCAGTAACATTACTACTATCACTATCATCGCTATTATAGTAGTGATCATTTTTTTCTTCATAATAAACATTCCTCCTCTGCAGGATATATATACATCCATTTTAAAAAGGGGGAATAAAATCTACTATTGAATCTCATTACATTACACTTACATTTTTGTAAGAATTAAAAAAGGTGAACGAATTTACTCGTTCACCTTTTAGCTTGCTTTAAAGCCACCGCCAAGTACATCACGTACATCATGTATAACAACGAAAGCATCTTCATCTACCCGGCTAATAACTTGTTTTAACTTAACAAGCTCTTGTTTATTAATAACAACATATAAAACTTCTTTATTTTTACCAGTATATCCGCCGCGCCCTTCTAATACAGTAACACCGCGTGTCATATTTTTCGTAATAGCTTCACGAATTAAATCTGGTTGATTCGAAATAATCGTAACAGCCGTTTTTGTATCCATTCCTTCTACAATGAAATCAATCACCTTCGCTCCGATGAACACAGCTACAAGTGTATACATTGCCTTTTCTTGCCCTATTATAAATACAGAACCAGCAATTACAACAATATCAATAATTAGTACGCCTTTACCTACGCTCCAACCTAAATATTGATTTGCTAACCGAGCTAAGATTGCTGACCCTCCCGATGTACCTCCGGCTTTGAACATACAGCCTAATCCAATACCCACAAATAAACCAGCAAATAAAGCTGCTAATAATGTATCACTATTTACATGATACTCAATATGTTCTGTAACGTATAAAAACAAAGATGTTTCTACAATCCCTAAAATTGTATAAATCATTGTTTTCTTATCAAAAAATTTATAACCAATAGCTAGTAAAATTGCATTTATAGCAAAATTCACAATCCCTGGTGACCAATCAAATAAGTAGTACGTAACAACCGTTAAACCAATAATTCCACCTTCCGATAAACGGTTTGGAATTGCAAAGTAATTAATACCAATTGCGAATAATAATGAACCAATTGTAATTAGTGTTATTTCCTTTATACGTTGATTAACCATAGTTCATACCCTCCCCCCATTTGACATTGTATCACTATCTCCTAGAGGTTTAGAAGTGGTTTTTATTCCGCATTTTCCCTCTTAAAAATTGAAATATTATGTTTAAACAGAGGGTTGATTAATTATTCATATTTGCCCTAACTGCACGGACAAATTGCTCCACATTCCCTTTCTGAATATACTTAGCGCGAATGCTTTCATGACTACAAGTAAATTCAAAATACGGATGAAAATCTATGTTATCTATATGCAAATATGAATACTCTTTAAATATTGAAGAATAGTACGGGAATTTCCCGTAAAAAAGGAGACGTCTAGTAGTGGCAACAAAAACCCCATGTTGATACGATAATATAAAATTATCCTTCTCAAATATCCCTACCACAAAAGCCAGAATCTTTTCATCATCATCTACATACTTTTTCATACTCGATAAAAGTTCATTCATGCATATTCCTCCAAATTCTATTCATTGCATTAACACTTGAAAAGAATCCATGGATTATTACAAACCGGTTTAACTCCTTTATAAAGTATGAAACGCGTTTCCTGTCAAAGATATTTCAAAAAAATAATCCGTTATGCGATTATACACATAACGGATTAAAATTAAACCGTAGAGCGTTCCACAAGTTCGTATGGAATTTCCAGCTTTTCTTGTTCAGAACTCTCGTCATTCACTTTTCTATGCAACATTTCAAAAGCAGTTTTCCCTATCTCCTTTAAATTTTGATCAATAGTTGTCAATTGTAACACTTGCGAGATAGGTTGATTATCAAAGCCAATAATCGCTAAATCCTCAGGAACTTGAATCCCTAATTTTTCAACCTCTGTCATAACCCCAATCGCAACTTCATCACCTGCTACTATTAATGCTTCAGGAAGATCCTGCATCTCTTTTAACTTATGAGCCACTTTTACACCATCTTCTAGTGTAAAACATTCTGTAAAAATCCATTCTTCATTAACCTCTTCGTCTATAGATTGTAATTGCTGTTTATAAACATCAAAACGCTTTTGACTACTCGGCCCTAATTTTCTTCCCGTACAATAACCAATTTTTTTATAACCTTTCTCAATCAAATAATCCATTCCTAATTGAAAGGCCGCTGAATGATTCGTATATACACTTGAGATGTTTGAAATATCATTATCTTCACAAGCAATTATTGCGCCGTAAGAAGCATACGGTTCTATCGTTTCCCAATCATTTGCACGTGAACAAATAATAAGACCATCCAATTGTTTTGTTTTTAACATATGTAAACTTTTCATTTCTTCTTTTTTATTATAATTCGTTTGGCAAAGTAGCACCCTGTAATTATGCGCTAACGCAGTCTCCATCATTCCGCTCACCATCGCATCAAAACACGGATGATTAATATAAGGTAAAATCACACCAACAATATTCGTTTTTCCTTTTGATAAATGAACAGCATTTGCATTTTGCGAGTAATTCAATTTCTCAACTATCTCTATAACCGCTTTCCTTTTTTCTTCACTTACATATGGGTGATCATTCAACACTCTCGAAACAGTCGTAACTGAAACTCCCGCCATCTTTGCAATATCTTTAATATTAGCCATACACTCACCTCTACCTTTAAGTTAATGAATCTCATGAACATATGTCAAATCTTCTTATCATTACACCTTCATTCGTTTCTCTTACAAAAGTGTAATTTTTCTGTAAGCTAATTCGATAGTGAATTTCCGCAACATTTCATACAATTAAGTCAGAGACAAGGTAACAACTATTCGAAAAGGAGCGGATTAATATGATGAACAAAATGAAAACGAACAATTTCTTACATACAATGGGCATGATATTTTCCGCTCTTATCGACGCAAAAGCTGTTGCTTCTACATTAAACAAGTAAGGAGAATATATTATGAATAACATCACTTTTAACAAATTAGATTTTTTAGGACTAGCTAGTGGCTCGCTTCTTCTTACTGCTTTTATTTACGCCGCTACGCTTGTATAACTTTGTGTCCCCTTT
>NZ_KV827861.1:21144-62136 GCF_001836235.1 Bacillus sp. HMSC036E02
AAGACGACCGTCTATGCCCGGTCGTCTTTTCTTATTTTTGATTTGATTGCAAAGCTTCTTTTAACTCCTCAAACTTCTCATTTAATTGATCTGTCATCATTTTCATAACGGTTTTTCGATCTATTTGTTCTCCACCCTCAATTTGAATTGGATCTCCAAAAATCAATTGTGCCTTTTTCCCCTTTATTAATTCTTTTACACTTGATGGACCAACATAAGCTGCTGGTACTAACGGAACATTAGAACGCATCGCAATTGTCACAGCACCCGCTTTTAATGAAACATCTTCCGCTGATCTTGTTCCACTCGGAAAAATCCCTACTACCTTTCCTTCTTTTAATAAACGTGATGGAATTTTAAGTGTACTTGGTCCTGGATTCGCACGATCTACAGGGAATGCATTTACATTTTTAAAGAACCAATTTTTGAATTTCCCTTCAAATAATTCTTTTTTTGCCATGTAATGAATTTGAGTTGGGTACATCCCTGTAGCTAACATTAATACATCCATAAAACTTGTATGTGTACACGCAACAACATACGGACCACCTTCTGGTAGCTTTTCTCTTCCTTGCACTTCTACTTTCCCAGCTGTTTTAAATATATATTTCAACAAAAATGTAATTGGTTTATACATTTATTTCGTTCCTTTCTAAACATCCGAAGTATAATCATATTCTTACAATAATTATAACACTAAGTTTTAGGAGTTGGTAATAAAATTAAGGATGAATTGTTAAATTTCAATTCTTACAAAAGTGTAATTTTCTTGTAAGCTAATTCGATAGTTACTTCTTACTATATTTCATACAATTAAGTCAGAAACAGGGCAACAATTATTCGAAAAGGAGTGGATCAATATGATGAACAAAATGAAAACGAACAATTTCTTAAATACAATGGGCATGGTATTATCGGCTCTTTTCGATGCAAAAGCTGTTGCTTCTGCATTAAACAAGTAAGGAGAATGTATTATGAATAACATTACTTTTAACAAATTAGATTTTTTAGGATTAGCTAGCGGCTCTCTTCTTCTTACTGCTTTCATTTACGCTGCTACGCTTGTATAACTTTGTGTCCCCTTTCCCCTTTATTATAAATAGTAATAGAAAAGACGACCGTCTATGCCCGGTCGTCTTTTTAATTTTTTCTTTCTTTCAATTCTTTTAAAAGCTGTATCAGCTCAGCTTGTTGTTTTATCTTTTTACGACCATTTCGATTAATTGCTGCAAGCTCACAAGCAACTCCGACGGCGAAGAAAAACAATAAACTTTCTAACATGTGAAATCCTCCATTTGCCTATTAAACAGCTTGACGTAATTGTTCTTCTTGTAAAACTCTCTTATTTATATTTTCTTCTTTTCTCTGGCAAACGTTATTGCGAATAAGCGCTGCAATAACAAGTACAGTCCCTATAATATCAAACATTGTGATCTGATACCCTTGCATCATCATAATAACTAAAGTCGTAATTGGTACAAAATTAATAAATAAAATCCCATTAATGGATGATAAAATTTTCACACCATAGTTCCAAGCAAGTAGCGCTACAATACCTGGCAATGTCATCATAAATAACAAATCATACTTCACAATAGAAATCGTTCCCATACTAGGAACTGAAACATATCCAAGCGACGTAATAATTACCGTTATAATTCCTGTAACAGTCGTACCGAATACACACGTCAACGTAGAATAACGTAATGTTGACCAATCACTACACGTTTGACCACCCATCGTATAAATAACCCAGCCTACAACACCAATAAATATAAATGCTAATGAGAACATATTATCTTTCAATGTTACAAAGAAACTCATGTCACCTTTTGTAATAACAAACACAGCTCCTACAAAAGCAATAACCATACTCGTTATCATATACTTCTTCGGTTTTATATGCTTATATCCCCATAAAATACAAATAGAAATCATCGGCATAAGTGATTCCATAATGGAAGCTACCATTACACCCGACTTACCCATCAACATTTGCCCTAAAAATATGAGGACATTATATACTGTAAATGCCATCGTTCCAAAAAAGACGAGTAACTTTCCTCTTCCCTCTAAACGAAATGCCTGTTTTCCTTCTTTCATTAACAACAATACAATCAGCATTATCGCCACTGCTCCATAGCGAATAAGCGAAAAATAAAATGGATCTATGTATTCTAGCGCATGATCAGCAACTGGAAACATCGCTCCCCATGACATACTCGCAATTAAACACGCTACAGCCCCTATTATCATTTGACCTCTTCTCACCGCAATCCCCCGTTTCTTTCTATTTGCACAAAGAGAATTGTAAAAGAAAAAATATATCACGTAAAATGATTCAAAATGATGTTAACTATCATTTATAATGATAGTTAACATCAAGGGGGATTACAAAATGGAATTACGAGACTTACAAATCTTTAAAAGCGTTGCCGACCAGGGTAGTGTAAGTAGCGCAGCAAAGGAATTAAATTATGTACAATCAAATGTAACTGCACGTATTAAACAACTAGAAAACGAATTAAAAACCCCACTCTTTTACCGCCATAAACGAGGAATGACTTTAACAGCTGAAGGAAGAAAAATGCTCGTTTATGTTAGTAAAATTTTGCAAGATGTCGACGAACTAAAACAAGTATTTTTAGATAGCGAAACACCCTCCGGTATATTGAAAATCGGTACAGTCGAAACAGTAAGTACACTGCCTACCATTTTATCTTCTTACTATAAAAGCTATCCGAATGTCGATTTATCATTACAAGCGGGTCTAACAGAAGAATTAATTAGAGAAGTACTTGATCATCAATTAGATGGTGCCTTTATATCAGGTCCTATTAAACATCCACTAATCGAACAATACGATGTTAGTACAGAAAAATTAATGCTTGTAACACAAAATAAAGCTTTTCATATAGAAAAATTTACAACAACGCCTCTACTCGTTTTTAACCAAGGATGCGGATACCGTTCCAAACTAGAACGATGGCTGAAAGACGAAGGTTTGCTACCAAAAAGAATTATGGAATTCAATATATTAGAGACAATATTAAACAGCGTTGCACTCGGCCTCGGAATTACACTCGTACCACAGTCTGCTGTCCATCATCTTTCTAAAGCAGGTAAGGTACATTGTCATGCAATCCCTGAAAAATACGGCAGTATTTCAACGGTTTTCATACGCCGTAAAGATAGCTATATGACGAATTCAATGCGTAGTTTTTTAAAAACAATTGAAGACCATCATCATATCAATATGCTGTGAAAGACATTCTTACATGAATGTCTTTTTTTCTTACAAAAGTGTAAGTCTTTCGTAAGCTAATTCGATAGTTGCAAGTGGACATATTTCCTATAATTAAGACATAAGCAGGGCAACAACAATTCGAAAAGGAGCGGATACGCATGATGAACAATATGAAATCAAATAAATTTTTAAATACAATGGGCATGGTGCTATCCGCACTTGTCGATGCAAAAGCTGTTGCAACTACATTAAACAAATAAGGAGAGTTTATAATGAACAACATTACTTTCAACAAATCAGACTTTATCGGACTTGCAAGTGGAGCTACTCTTCTTACGGCTTTCATTTATACACTTGCTCAAGGTCTTGTTTAACACTTTGTTTCTCCAACCCCCTTTATATATAGAAAAAGCTGCTCGTCTTATAGACAAGCAGCTTTTTAGTTTGTTTCACATACAATTTGACCTGTTTTCGTAATATCATATCCGCCAATCGCATTTAATTCATTATGAAATTCTTCCGATTGCAGAATGTCTTTTACAACTTCAATCAACTCTTCATTTTCTTTATTCTTCAAAATTACTAAATCATACTGTTCTTTCATGATTGGAATAAAGTCCACATTTACAATTTGCGAAAACTTTTCTGAACCTACTCCTACATCAGCTTTTCCATTTGCAACTTGCGTGGCAACACCAAGATGATTCGATTCTTCCCATTCATATCCACTAATACGTTCTTTATTTAACTTTTGAATGCGCAATTGTTCATCGACTAACACCCTAATACCAGAACCTTTTTCTCGATTTACAAATCGTATAGATGATTGAGATAAATCGGCCCATGTTTTTATATTTTTAGGATTTCCCTTTTGCACATAAAACCCAACGTTCCTTGCTAATAAATTAATCATAGTACATGGTTGTCCAACTAAAATACGTTTTACGTAAGGAACATTATATGTACCCGTTTCTCCATCAAACAAATGAAGACTAACGATACTTCCTTCTCCTTGATACATTTTTATTAAACTCGTTAAACTACCTTGATATGCCCTTAATATATTTGAACTTGGCAGGCGATTTTCTATACGTTTTGCCAACATATCTAACGTTAGTTCTTGTCCGCTAATAATACATGTATCCAAGCCTCTACTATCTTCGCTCTTTACAGGAGTACCTTGTATTTTCCCTGTTTTCATTTGCTTTATATATTGTTCTAAATCTGCTGCATCAATGCGCATCTGTCTACCAACTCTATAAGAAGGAAGTTCTCCTTTTTTAATTAAGTCGTATACAGTTAATTTTGATACTTTTAATCGCTTTGCTACTTCTTCCGTTGTGTAGGAATGATGATCCATAGACGATTCCTCACTTTCTCCTTTCATTGTAACAAAGAAAAGAATATTTCTCCTATTTTTTAAAAATAGATATATGTTCAAATTACATTCAATTATAACTAGTTATATTTAGATATAATTAGTTATAATTAGATGTATCAAAACGAAAGGGGATTTTTTTATGAATAAATTTACATTACGTTCCATCGGGGCACTTATACTTTCTTTCCTTCTTATATTTAGTGCTGCTTGTACAAGTGGGGAAAAGCATACAAAGTCAGCTGCTAAAGAGGATAAAACAGTTGAACTGACTATCTCAGCTGCTGCAAGCTTACAAGATGCATTAAAAGAAATCGAAAAACAATATAAAGAAAAAGAGCCAAATATCAAACTTTCTTTTAACTTCGGTGCTTCTGGAGCACTTCAACAACAAATTGAACAAGGTGCACCTGCTGATTTATTCTTCTCTGCAGCAGAAGATAAATTCCAAACCCTTGTAAAAAAAGGATTCATTAGTGAAAAAGAAGGGAAAAATCTTCTTGGAAATGAACTAGTTCTAGTCATCCCTAAAGATAGTTCACTTACAAAATTTCAAGATTTAAAAGATGAGAAAATCAAAAAAATTGCACTTGGTACACCTGAATCTGTACCTGCTGGCAAATATGCAAAGGCTTCTCTAACACACGAAAACCTTTGGAATGATGTTCAAAATAAAGTCGTATTTACAAAAGATGTTCGCCAAGTGTTAACATATGTAGAAACAGGGAATGTCGATGCTGGCATCGTATACAAAACAGATGCTCTCATTTCGGATAAAGTAAAGATTGGTGAGACAGCAGCAGCTACTTCTCATGAGCCAATCCACTATCCTTTAGGTGTTATAAAGGAATCTAAACATAAGAAAGAGGCGACTTCATTTTATGAGTATTTGCAGTCAAAAGATGCACAATCTATCTTTAAGAAATATGGATTTACAGTTCTGTCGTAATCACTATGAGCATTGATGCTATTTTATCGCCTGTCTTTCTATCTTTAAGAGTAGCTGCGTGCGCCACTATTCTCGTTACAATTTTAGGGACAATTGTCGGGCGAGCACTAGCTCGCTCCTCATGGCGATATAAAGTACTATTAGAAACCATATTTTTATTACCAATGGTACTTCCACCAACTGTTATCGGCTTCTTTCTCATTATCATCTTTGGAAACAACAGCCCGATCGGAAAGTGGGTTGAATCATTATTTCAGCAGTCTATTATGTTCACATCTACTGCTGCGATTATCGCTTCTACAGTTGTTGCATTTCCGCTTATGTACCAATCAGCGAAAACGGGATTTTCTATCGCAAATGTACAAATTGAAGAAAGTGCTCGTGACCTTGGCGCAAGTGAATATCAAGTTTTTCTGCACGTTACACTTCCACTCGCATTTCCTGCCTTACTAAGCGGGATGATTTTGAGCTTTGTCCGCGCGCTCGGTGAGTTTGGTGCTACACTCATGTTTGCCGGGAACATTCCTGGTAAAACACAAACAATCCCAACTGCAATTTACATGGCTATTGATGCAAGTAATATGCAACTCGCCTGGACACTTGTAGTTATTACTATCGGTATGTCACTCGTATTTCTACTATGTATTCAACTTATTAATAAAAGAATTACTAACTCTTAAAGCAGCTTTTGTCGAAGCTGCTTCTTTATTTCTTAGGAAATAAAATATACCAATGGGAAATAACTGAATTTTACCTCTTATTTAAATATACATTTTATTTGAATTCACTTTCTAAAATAGGCAATTTCCTGTTATTATATGGAGGTGTTTCAAAAAATGAAGAAATGAAAACGCATTTATATTGTGAATTCTTCATCCTGTTTTAGCGATCGGTAATCTTCTACTCTATTAGTGGGGCATTACCGATCGTTAGAACGATATGTAACTATATTGGTATAGCAAACCGAAGGGAGTCTTGTAATGGACATTTTATTAGCGCTTCTTCCTGCAATTGCATGGGGAAACATCTTATTAGTAAGCGTAAAAATGGGCGGTGGTGCATATAGCCAAACGGTAGGTATGACAATCGGTGCTCTATTCTTCGCAACAATTATGTATGTATTTACTCAACCAGCTTTAACAATGACAATCTTAATTGTTGGTTTTATTTCAGGTTTATTCTGGGCTTTAGGACAAGTAAACCAATTAAAAACAGTTGAAAAACTAGGTGTTTCAACTACTGTAACGATTTCTACTGGTATGCAACTTGTTGCAACTTCTATCTTTGGGGTTATCGCTTTCCGTGAGTGGACTACTACTACAACGATCATTCTGGGAACGATTGCAATCCTATTAATTGTAGTTGGTGTTGTATTCACATCATTAGATGATAAAGAAAATGCTCAGCCACCTGGACAATTGAAAAAAGGACTTCTTACTTTAATTGTTTCTACTTTCGGCTATCTTGTATATGTAATTATTATTCGTTGGTATAATATTGATGGTTGGTCTGCTATTTTACCACAAGCAGTTGGTATGTTTGTTGGTGCGGTTGTACTGACGTCTAAACATAAACCGTTTAACAAATATGCAATCCGTAATGCTTTGTCTGGTTTACTATGGGGAACTGGAAACTTATTCTTACTTCTTTCATTACCACGTGTTGGAGTAGCAACAAGCTTCCCATTATCTCAAACTGGAATCGTTATCTCAACATTCGGTGCGATTGTATTCTTAGGTGAAAAGAAAACAAAACGTCAATTGATCTTTATTGCACTAGGTAGTGTTTTAATTATCGGCGGCGCTGTATTACTTGGTATGACAAAAGCATAATCTTATATTCTATTAGTAAACCCCTGAAGCATATATGCTTCAGGGGTTTATCAATTCTAATTATTTTCTAGATATAATTATTTGTATGTTCTTGCCCCTTATAATTGCTCTTCCACTCTAGCAAACCAGCTACACATATAAAGAGATTAATAACAGTTAATATTAGCATGAATTTCCGCCTTCTCATTATCCATTCCATCTACGGTAAGTCTTTTCTTTTTACAACATTCTCTTAAAGATGATATCGTTTTTATAACATATCTCTACTAGAAAGGAATAAAGAATATGCTAACTAAACATCGAATTTTATTTATTGGTGCCGGTCGTATGGCAGAAGCTATATTTTCCGGATTACTTAAAACAAGCAAAGAGTACATCGAAGAAATTATCGTCTCTAATCGAAGCAACGTAGAAAAGCTAAAACAGTTACAACATCGATATAATGTGTCTACTGCAACAGATTGGAAACAGCATGTTACATCTGTTGATACGGTTGTTTTAGCAATGCCACCTTCTGCTCATGAAGAGTTATTAGCTGAGCTATCTCCGTTAATATCAAATCAACTAGTCGTAACAGTCGCAGCTGGCATTGGACCATCTTATTTAGAAGCTAGACTCCCAAAGGGCACGCCTGTTGCTTGGATTATGCCTAATACAGCTGCTGAAATTGGAAAATCTATCTCCTTATATACAATGGGACAATCAGTAAATGAGATGCATCAAGAAACCCTGCAACTGCTTTTAAAAGGTATTGGTACTTCGCAACTTTGTACTGAGGAAGAAGTTCATCAGCTTACTGCAGTTACTGGAAGTGCACCAGCCTTCCTTTATTACTTTGCTGAAAGCTTAATTGAAACAACAAAAAGTTATGGAGTCGATGAAGAAACCGCAAAACATCTTGTCATTCAAATGATTTCTGGCTCTGCTTCTATGCTCGAACAAACGCAAAATCCAGCTAACCTCCGCGAACAAGTAACAACGCCAGGTGGTTCCACAGCTGAGGGTCTCAAAACTTTATACGAATATAATTTTTCAGAGGCAATTCAAAAAGCAGTAGAAGCAACAAACAAAAAAGCTAGGGGGAAATAATATGATTTTAACAAGTTTAAAAGACTATACAACATTACATAACGGTGTAAAAATGCCTTGGTTTGGTTTAGGTGTTTTTAAAGTAGAAGATGGTTCAGAAGTAATTGATTCTGTAAAAGCAGCAATTAAAAATGGCTACCGCAGCATCGATACTGCAGCAATCTATCAAAATGAAGAAGGCGTTGGACAAGCGATTCGTGAATCCGGTGTTTCACGCGAAGAATTATTTATTACCTCAAAAGTATGGAATAGCGATCAAGGATATGAAACAACACTTCAAGCATTTGAAACTACATTAGAGAAATTAGGTCTAGAATATTTAGATTTATATTTAGTACATTGGCCTGTAAAAGGGAAATATACCGAATCATGGAAAGCATTAGAAAAACTTTATAAAGATGGCCGTGTTCGCGCTATCGGTGTGAGTAATTTCCACATTCACCACTTACAAGACGTATTTGAAATTGCTGAAATTAAGCCAATGGTCAACCAAGTGGAATACCACCCACGTTTAGCACAAGAAGAGTTACATGCATTCTGTAAAGAACATAATATTCAGCTTGAAGCTTGGTCACCATTAATGCAAGGACAACTACTAGATAATCCAACATTACAAGAAATTGCGACAAAATATAATAAATCAACTGCGCAAATTATTTTACGCTGGGATTTACAAAACGAAGTTGTAACAATTCCCAAATCAATTAAAGAACATCGCATTATTGAAAATGCAAACATCTTCGACTTTGAATTAAGTGCTGATGATATGAAATCAATTCAAGCTTTAAATGAAGATCGTCGCGTTGGTCCAGATCCAGATAACTTTAACTTCTAGTAGAAAAACCACTGCCCTATGCAGTGGTTTTTTTGTTTAAGAAAACTGAAAATTTAAACTATATTTCATTTAGTTGACACTTCATTATTCAAGGTGTAAGATTTTGAATTATCAAAGAAACACAAAAATTAATAAAATTTATTCGTTTACTCATTGTATCAAGAGAGGTGGAGGGACTGGCCCTTTGAAACCTCGGCAACAGGTTCATTTTGAATACTGTGCCACTTCCTGCAAGCTTTATGCTTGAAAGATAGAATGAGGGACTTCGTTTATATACGGGTGCATAACTTGTACGTAAAAATCCCTCTTTCTCAATATGAAAAGAGGGATTTTTTATTTTTCATTTCCCTCATCATCATCCAAACTTAATTATTTAGGAGGAAAATCAAATGAAAAAGAAGTTTGTACCCGGTATTGCATCAGTTGTAGGAGTAAGTATTTTATTAACTGGTTGCGGTAGTTATAAAAACGAAGCAAGCGGAGCAAATGCAAAAGACGAGGCACCTAGTAAACAGGTTTTAAACTTATCTTCACCTACTGAAATACGAACAATGGATACGGCTCGTGCTACAGATACTGATTCTGGTCAAGTAATGAGAAACGTATTTGAAGGTTTGTATAATCTTGGTGAAGGTAACAAACCTGTTCCTGGTGTTGCAAAATCTCATGAAGTAAGTGGCGATAAAACGAAATACACATTCCATTTGCGAGATTCAAAATGGTCAAACGGCACTCCTGTTACAGCTAAAGATTTTGTGTTCGCTTGGCAAAGAGCCGTAGATCCAGCAACAGCCTCTGAATATGCATTTCTATTCTTTGATATTAAAAACGCAACAAAAATTAACAACAAAGAACTTCCAGCCGACCAACTTGGTGTAAAAGCAGTTGATGACCATACGTTTGAGGTAGAATTGGAGCGTCCTGTTCCGTATTTTATTAGCTTAACAGCGTTCCCAACATTTCTACCAATTAACGAGGAATTCTTTAAAGCACAAGGTGATAAGTACGCTTTAGAAGATAATACAATCTTGTACAACGGGGCTTTTACACTAAGCGATTGGAAGCACGAACAAAGCTTTAAATTCAAGAAAAACCCTACCTATTGGGATAAAGATACTGTCAAACTAGAAGAAATCAATTTTAACGTCGTAAAAGAAAAATCAACAGAAGTAAATTTATTCGAGTCAAAACAATTAGATCGTATAAAACTAACATCTGACTTCGTCGATAAATATAAAAAGGATGCTAACTTTAAAGAACGTCCAAACGTAGGCGTACAATTTTTACGTATGAATCAACAAAACAAAGTGCTTCAAAACGTTTCTGCACGCCAAGCAATTGATCAAACAATTGATAGAAAATCCTTTGTAAATACGTTATTAAATGATGGATCTACACCAACATTTGGTCTCGTTCCAAAAAACTTTGCAAAAGGACCTGAAGGAAAAGACTTCCGTACTGCAAATGGCGATTTAACAAAAGTTGATACAAAATCTGCACAAGAGTTATGGAAAAAAGCTAAACAAGAGCTTGGTTCTGAAAAGATAACATTAGAATTATTAACGAGTGATGCTGACCTTGATAAGAAAACTGGTGAATTCTTAAAAGGACAACTAGAAAAGAATCTAGATGGATTAACAGTAAATATAAAACCGCAACCGCGTAAGCAACAAGTTTCGCTTTTATTAAAAGGTGACTACGAAATCGGAATTGATGGCTGGAGCCCTGACTTTGCGGATCCAATTACATTCCTTGAGCTATTTACAACGAATAACCCTTATAACTTAGATCATTACTCTAATAAGGAATTCGATGAAACAATAGCAAAAGTGAAAACAACTTTAGCTGGTGATGAAAAAGCTCGCTGGGAAGCATTACTAGCATCCGAGAAAATATTATTTAAAGACTCTGTTATCGCTCCTCTTTACCAAAAAGGCGAATCTTATTTAGAACGTTCTTATGTGAAAGGAATTGTGCAAGTAGACTTTGCAGGTCAATTAAACTTCAAGTGGGCAAAAATTGAAAAATAAAGTGAAACTTTAATAAGTGGGGGTTTCTTCATCCCCACTTATTATTAGCCCACACCAATTGTTTTTTTAGCAAAATATATTTAAAATAGGTTCTCTCACACATGAGAATCTGCTTTCTCAATATATTATTCTAAGAAATTAACAATCTATTTTTATTATTGACATATAGTTCTTTTCAGTGTTAATATTCTAAATAATCAAAGAAACGAAATATTTCACCATCAAAATATAATGTCTACTACGTTGAAACATATAACGATAGATTATAGATCAACATGTATATACATATAGAACACCTGATTACCTATAAACAAATATTTATAATAGGTTTTATCTCCTTCTATAGCTACTTCAGACATGGACATTATGACGTTACGAACAACACATTTAGGGAGGAACGAACAATGAAGAAAAAAGTTATACCTGTTGTTGCATCTGTTTTAGGGGCAAGTCTATTACTAACTGCTTGCGGGGGAAATAAAGATAATGCAAGCGGAGCGAAAGCAAACGATAAAGCACCTGATAAACAGGCAATTAACTTATCATTCGCTTCAGAAATTCCAACAATGGATGTTGCAAAAGCAACGGATGGGGAATCCATGAACGTAATGCGCAATGTTTTTGAAGGGTTATATGCAATGGGAGAAGATAATAAACCGGTTCCTGGTGTCGCTGAGTCGGTTGACATTAGTCCCGATAAAACAAAATATACATTCCATCTGCGTGATTCAAAATGGTCAAACGGTACTCCTGTTACAGCAAAGGACTTTGCCTTCGCTTGGCAACGTGCCGTAAATCCTGATACAACAGCTGAATACGCATTCTTATTCTTCGATATAAAGAATGCGAAACAAATAAACCAAAAACAATTGCCAATTGATCAACTAGGGGTCAAAGCTGTCGATGACAAAACGTTAGAAGTACAACTAGACCGTCCTGTTCCCTACTTCTTAAGCTTAACGACATTCTCAACATTCTTACCAATTAATGAAGAGTACTTAAAATCTCAAGGTGATAAATATGGTTTGGAAACAAATCATTTAATTTACAACGGTGCTTTCACATTAGAGAACTGGAAACATGAACAAAGCTTCCAATTGAAGAAAAACCCTAACTATTGGGATGCTAAAACGGTAAAATTAGAAGAAATCAACTTCAATGTCGTTAAAGATAAGTCTACAGAAGTGAACTTATATGATTCAGGACAAATTGATCGCGTTGCTTTAACTGCAGAGTTTGTTGATAAATATAAGAGCGATCCAAACTTCAAGGAACGCGCTGAAGTCGGCATTCAATTCTTACGACTAAATCAGAAAAATGAAACATTAAAAAATCAACATGCACGCCTTGCTATTAACGGCGCAATGAATAAAAAAGCTTACGTAGAAACAATTTTAAATAACGGCGCTGTTCCAGCTGAAGGAATGGTTCCTGCGAAATTCGCAAAGAGCCCAGAAGGCAACGACTTCCGTAAAGAAAATGGAAATCTAGTCAAGGATGATGTGAAAACAGCGAAAGAAAACTGGAAAAAAGCAAAACAAGAACTTGGTACTGACAAAGTAACAATCGAACTATTAACAAGTGACAATGCTTTAGCTAAAAAGACTGGTGAATATTTAAAAGGTGAATTAGAAAAAAACTTAGACGGATTAACAGTGAATTTAAAACCACAACCACGTAAACAACAGCTAAAACTACTATTAAGTGGTGACTATGAAATTGGTATTGACGGCTGGGGCCCTGACTTCGCTGATCCAATTACATTCTTAGATCTATTTACAACAGATAGTGCTTATAACTTCGATAAATACTCTAACAAAGAGTACGATGAGCTAATTCATAAAGTGAAAACAGATTTAGCTGGCGATGAAAAAGCACGCTTTGAAGCAATGAAGCAAGCTGAAAAAATTCTATTACAAGACGGCGCTGTCGCTCCTTTATACCAACAAGGTCGTTCTTACTTACAACGCTCTTTCATTAAAGGACTTGTAACAACTGACTTCGGTGGTGAGTTTAACTACAAGTGGACAGAAGTTGCAAAGTAACAAAAGTAAAAGGTATCCCATGAAGGATACCTTTTTACTTTTATACAACTTTAACTACAGAGCTTCCTCTTCCCTTTGCCATTCCTTTTATAGCTAAAATCATACCTGCTACTAATTGTATAACCAATACAATAACTAATAATGAAATAATATTTCTTTCTAAACTAACTCCTCCAAATATTATTGTATAATAGCCATTTCCTGCATATATTGCAGGAAATAATTCACCGATTGTTTGATATGTTTTAGAAAGCATTTCATGTGGTACAATTACACCCAAACTTACAAGTTGTAACGATAGTGAGATGATATTGAAAATCATACCTGCATCTCCAAAAACAGTTACAACCATTTGTGTTAATGAAAGAAAGGCGAAGAAGACTATTGTCAATAATCCTCTTTTCCTTCTTTTTGCATTGAACCAAAACTCATCATAAATATAAACACAAACATCAAATATGTTCTCCACGTCAAAGAAGGTATATGCCCTGACCAAAGATAGCTAACTAAATAATTAATTCCCATAATACAAGACGATATTACTAAACTAATACTTATTAGTTTTACATATTTGAGCATATCTTTTCTCCTTGTTTTTTATTTTTCTACTTCTTCAAATTGTAGATTCACTGGCTCTTCTAAAAGTGTTTCATAAAAGTTCTCTGCCAAATCTGTTGAAGGAATTTTTTCATCTACTTCATCAAATCGAATACTATCTAGCCACACACAACCTTCTCCTGATAATAAAACACCAAATGCAATACCAAGTGCTTCTTCTTTTATATCTAATACAACCGAGTACGATTGCCAGTTATTCGTATTTTTAATGGGGCGATTTTGCATATTATCCATAGCGAGCGGTTCTGTATCTTTTCCATCTACTCGCATCCACAATCCTGCCCAATCTCTTACATTTTCACTCTTAATAAATGCTGTAAAACGTAATCTCTTTCCTACATATTTATCCGCTCGGAACATTTGCATTAATGTTGAAAATCCTCCGTGCGTAACATTCTCTTTTGCTTTTATGTATGCAGATACTTTCCCCTGATGGACAACTTCATAATCTAAACCCATCTCATATTCAGCAGGATGACTTCCACTTAAGATCCATCCTTTCGGTATACCTTTTTGCATTGAAACACCCTCTCTTTCTATATAAAATGACTGAAAGTACTTTCGATATTTCTTTGGTGGCAATTGAAACATTCTTTTAAAAGCTCTCGTAAATGCCTCTTGTGAGGAAAAACCGTATTGCACTGCAATATCAATAACAGCTCTCTCCGTTGACACTAAAACTTGCGCAGCATGAGTTAACCTTCTCTTTCGAATATAATCTGTTACACTCATCCCAACATATCTTTGAAAGATGCGATGAAAATGGTACATCGATACTGCACTGTGAGATGCCACTCTTTCTGTTGTAAGCTCCTCATGTAAGTGATTCTCTATATATTCAATTGATTTTTTTATTATCTCTTTATATTCTTCATGCATTTTAGCCCCTCCTCACAACTTCAATTTACCATATACATACAAATCTTTTTTGATTTAAATTGCGGATTAGCCCTTGCAACTACAGAATAATAATTTATTTTCAACACATACATAATTACATGTTTTTGGGAAAAACTTGTATAGAACGAATTTACATAAGGAGGAATTTATAATGAGAATTCTACTATCAGTTTTATTAGCTCTTATGCTAGTACCTGCATTAACAGGATGTAAAGCTCCTGCAAAAGAAGACACAACTTCTAATAAAAAGACGACTGAAGAAGCAAAAAATGAGGCTCCTGCAGATTTAAAACTAAACTTCAATGAATTCGATTTAAAGGCAGACTACCAAGATACAAAGAAAGACTACGAAGCAGACTATAAAAATGTAGCAGCTGATAAGAAAATGGAAGCAAAAATTGAAGATCATAAAGCAGATGTAAAATTAACAGGAGACGAGGCTATCACAAAATTAAGCCCACTCTTACAAGAATTAAAATTTGATAAAAATACTGCTGACCAAGAAGTAATCGATCAAGTAGTGAACGTGTTCAAACTTGATAAAGACTATCAAAAATTTGATTTAGAAGTTGTCTTCTCTGATGGAACGAAAAAAGAATACAAAAGAGAAATAAAATAAAGAAGTAGGCGGTAGTAAGAAGAAAAAATAACCTTGCACAGGCAAGGTTATTTTTTCATTTCTGCTTGAAAACGTTTATAGTATGTTGATGCTGTTGCAAAATTAATTTCTATATCACGAATCAACGATGAATCTTCTTCTTTAGCTAACTTCTGTAATTTTTTCATTGCTTGCTCCGATTCATTCAAGAAACCAACATATACTTCATGTTCTTGCTCTTTCGACTTCGGCACACGAATTTCTTTACGTATATGATCAATATCTTCTAACATGCTCGTTGTTACCTTTTGCACATCTTCTTTATATGTAGCAGTCGTTATTTCCTTACCGCCCTTTTCTTTTGCTACTTCAAATAACTGCAGTGCTTTATTAATTTCTTTATTCATTTTCATATCGTATTTTTCATGTACTGCACGGTATTCTTTCATCTCTTCTGTTTGTTCTGTAGATTGCTCTACCTTTTCTTTCGGTTCTTTCGTATCTTTATTTCCATTACATCCTGCTAGAAGGAGCATTCCTCCCATTACGGCAATACCCAAAACCTTCTTCATCTCTTCTTCTCCTTTTATCTACAACTATTACTCATTATAGTTTCTTTTATCTCCACTTGTTATTATACCGAGAACATCCTACTTTTTACACTTAAGACGACACCGTAATATATATACCAACATGTTTGTCACAGTATCGTCACTTTATACAAATAATTTTTGCAATGCTTTACTACATCACCTTACAAAACTGTATGAGGTATTTCAAAGAAATGAAAAAAGAACTGATTCAAACATTCCCTTTGAATCAGTTCTTTTTTGTTAAGCCTCTAGATTTTGTTTTTGTTGCAGTTCAAACTGTTTCTCACTTCTTCTGGCCATAAATAGATAACATAACACTGCTCCTACTTCACAAAGCGCAATAACAATACCCATCGGTAATGCTGTATTACTTCCACCGATACCTACTAGCGGAGCAACAAGAGCTCCTGAAATAAACTGTAATAAACCTAATAAAGCTGATGCTGTTCCTGCAGCTTGTTTCTGATTTCTCATCGCTAATGAGAACCCAGTTGTTGATACAACCCCGACACTTGATACAACAAGGAATAACGAACATAAAACACCAATTAAACCTATTCCTAGTACGATTGTCAGTAGTAAAGATAGACCACCAACAGCTGCGATAATAATACCCGCAACAAATAATGTCTTCTCATTCACTTTCCCCGCTAAACGACCCGTTACCTGACTAGCAATAATAATACCGATGCCGTTAATCGCAAAGAATAAACTAAATTGCTGTGGTGATGCTCCGTATATGTTCTGCAACACAAATGGTGAGCCCGAAATGTATGCAAACATTGCCGCTGTTACTAATCCTTGTGACAATGCATATCCCATAAACAGACGGTCCTTTAACAATTTTCCGTACGTCGCCAAAGTCCCTGACAAACCACCCGTTTCTCTTTCTTCAGGAGGTAATGTTTCACGTAATACAAAAGTAGCTGAGATTAACATGAATACGCTAATTGCTCCAAGAACGATGAAAACACCGCGCCACGTTGTAAACTGTAACAATTGCCCCCCAATAATCGGTGCCAAAATAGGTGCTGCTCCGTTTACTAACATAAGCAGTGAGAAAAACTTCGTCATTTCAGAACCTGAGTACATATCTCTTACCATCGCACGTGATATAACAATCCCGGCTGATCCTGAAGCTCCTTGTAGGAAGCGCAATAATACTAATGTCCAAATAGATGGCGCAACAGCACAAAGTAAAGAAGAAGCAACATAAATAATAAGAGCAATAATAAGTGGTTTGCGTCTTCCGTAAATATCACTAATTGAGCCAACAAATAATTGCCCTACTGAAAGCCCAAGTAAACAAGCTGTTAATGTAAGCTGCGCTAGGGATGCACCTGTTTGCAAGTCATCCGTTAACTTCGGTAATGAAGGCAAATACATATCAATAGATAATGGCCCAATTGCCGTAAGTGTCCCTAATACAAGAATCATCCACAACCTGTTTGCCTTTACAGGTTTATATATTTCGTGATTAACTTCATTCACTTTTTCAATTCACCCTTTCCTATACACACTGAATCGTAACAATTATAGTTACATCATAAACATACGTCAAGTACAGTGCATTTTCCTCTTTCATAATGTAAAAAAAGCGATAGAAATTCTACCGCTTTACTTTTTCACATTGCTATTCGTAAATTTAGATACCGAGGCCATCGTCTCTCCCGTATCTAAATATGTAATTTGAATTGGATCTCCTACTTCTGTAAACATAGCATATGGAAATTTCTTCACTGGTATCATAAATACCTTTTGTTCATTCTCTAAAAGTACGTACACGATTGTATTTTCACCAGATTTTTCTTTATATACACGTTGTACAATACCTTCTTTTTGCGCTTCTTTTCCTGTTGAGGTTGGTCTAAATGTATCACCATTACCGCTCATTACGTTTTTATAATTCTCAAGCGCTTCTTTCTGCGAAGAACCTGTCGCAAATATTTTTGCATTAGCAGCATATACAACTGTATGCGCACGTACTAGGCCTCCGTCATCAACAACCGGAATAATCCAAGCTGGTTTACCGTATACGTTATAAATGACAGGCATTGTCCCATGCCATTTCTCTCTCTTAAAGGAATTATCCACTACTTCTGTAGCTGCTGAACCATCCATAATCCCCTTTACTTCTTTTCCATTATAATAATATAGCTTGCCTGTGCGTGCATCTACTAATGAATAGCCTAGAGCTGAATCTACTCCTTCTTTTGGAGAAGTAAAGTCTGTAAAATAATACAGTGTTCCATCTTTACCAAAAATCGGGGTCACGCCTTCTTTCGTTCCCCACTCAGTCGGAATTTTCATATCTGTTTGTGAAAATTTCGTATTCCAAAATCCGTGAATATATTTACCAAAGTACGTATTTAACGTAGATGCAGTCTCATGATTTAATACACCATCAACAAATTTAGGTGCCTTTCCTTTATCATATCTTTTCACTTCACCTGTTTGTGCATCTACTACGACAACACCTTCTACCTCAAATCCAGATCTTCCTGAAATAAATTCACCATACGTCATTGTATAATATGGTTTTCCTTTATCATCAACCTCAAATTTAGGTTTTCCTTTAAAGATTAAATTTGGTTCTGCTTGCCTTACCACACGCTCTAAATTATTACCAAAAAACATGCTTGGCACATATTTCATTTTATAACCGAGGTGCAGTTTCGCTTCCGCATCAGGATTCGTACCTGACATCGTTACATACCCTGGAATTGTCTCAGCTTTACGTGCTTTAAAAAAACCTGAAACTTCAATCGGCGCTACATATAAAGCTTCGCCGTTTATCATTTGTGGCGTTAATTCTCCTAGCTCAAAATAAGCTACTTTTGGAATATCACCAAATACTTTTTTCATCTTATTCTCCGCTGTCTTTGGCGGCACTGTAAACGGCTGGTCATTTTCAGTAAATGGCTCTGAAATATCTTTCTCTACCCTAACAACAGAATCATATTTCTTTTGCGAGATTACTATATCGTGCAAATAACCAAAGTAGCCGTAACTTGCGAGTAAAATAAACATTAGAAGTCCTTTTAATGTACCTTCTAATTTCCCTATTTGATCTTGTGAAAATAAAACAAGCCCAATTAAAATTGCTACTGCAACAGAATAATGAGTAAGAATCGAATCTACTCGATCATCAATTAGCCAAAAGTATTCATAGATTGCAATACCTATCCAAAATAAAACAGGAATAACTAAAATAGATGATTTCTTACCCTTTACAACCTTCTTATCTCCCTTCTTATCCACTGCTCGAAGCTTACTACTACTTCTTGTCCATGGAATCAAAAACAAAGTAAGAATAGCTAAAACTACAAATTTCATCAAAGGCACTGTCCCCTTTTCTTTTGTATTCCCTTTTAGTATAACAAATAAAGGGTATTAAGGTGAAAATAGGAATAGTTATATTTTTTTACTACTTAATACAATCCCGCTCACTACATATAAAATAGATGCAATATAAAAAATTGTACCAATTGTAAAGAAATCTACTAAATATCCCGTGGCAATAACCGCTACTGCTCCGCCAATGGATGTCCACACATGGTATTTTCCAATCTCATAACCAGCCTTTTCCTGCGCAACCTTTCGTGCTAACGAAGTCTTCTCAGTATTACGCTGCACAGCACCTAAAACGCCCATTACAATTTGAAGAATATACACATGCCAAACTTCCGTGGCAATTGGAAAGCAAAGCATTAAGATTGCCATGGACCAAGCGTATATGATTAATAATTTTTTATCCCCTACTTGATCAGATACCTTTCCCACTAGTGGATATACAAGTGCTGATGTTAAAGCAAATAAGCCATACGCCCAGCCAAATTGCGAGAAGCTATTTCCAACGTTTCGAAGCAATAATATATAAAAAGGAAATACCATACTTCCTGCCATCATGATGATACTTTGCGAAGCCACAAATCTTCTATATGTCATTTCGTATACTCCCTATAAAATAAATTCACAAATCTCTCTTCTGAATCTACTTCCTTCTTTTTCTTGAGAAATTCTTCAATGCGAGGATATGCCCTCTTTAACTGCTCTTTCGTTGGATAAGAATAATACGGCAAATAGTAACTACCATTATGCTTTAAAGTAACATCAATCATCTTTCGAATGACATCCTCTGTTTTCTTTATCTCACTCTCTGAGCGTCCCTGGTTAATCAAAAGAACCAGCGCAAACATATCATCTTTCGCATAGGACAAAACTGCATTTTCATTCTTTTCCACGTAACGAATCGTAATGTTGAGTAAATTAAACTCTTCTTCATTTAATACGTTACGTAAATCATCTATATACTCTGTGAAAGCATCTATAGGCACAAAGTATTCTTGTAACACTTCGGTCCTATTTGGATTTTCATATTCCATAAAAGCACTATCTGATCTCATAACATTATTACGCGTCTCATAATTTCCATCTGTACGTTCAAAATAACCTCTTTGTATATCCCAAAATGTATTCTTTCCCCAATCACTATAACGTGATAAACCAAGTAAAAATTTCGGTGCAGCTATAATATTTTCTTCCTTTAATTCACTGTACTCTTCTCTCATATTTTGATTTTGTGCCAAAGTATAATCTGTCACATACATCTCTTTTAAAAATGAATTTGGAGCAACAGAAATACGCGCTAAGTGCATACGAACATTCTCATCTCTTTTCACTTTCTCTTTGAAATAAGATGCGTATTCTTTATAATCTATCATTCTCGTGTGCATTTCATATAATTCATCATCTGTTAACTTCAGCGTCACATCTAAAATAACTCCAAATAAACCGTAACCCCCAATGACATATGGAAATAACTCTGCATTTTCTTCTCTACTTACATTACGTACCGTGCCATCTGCCATTAACAATCTAAATGAATCTACTGTATCAATCAGTGCCTCATGACGAATATCACGCCCGTGTACATTTACACTTAATGAACCGCCAACAGTAAAAATATTTTGAGACTGCATGACCTGTACCGCAAGGCCATAAGGATTTATTTTCTTCTGAATATCATTCCAGGTGACACCACTTTGAACTGTAATCCGCTTCTTCTCTGGATCAAATTCTAATATTTTATTATATCCTTTCATATCGAGCATCGTTCCATTCGGATAATATGTCTGTCCTCCTTGGCTATGTTGCATGCCTGCAATGGAAATTTTCTCTCCTGAAACTTTTGCATCTCGCACTAATTTTATTAACGAGTGCTCTTCCGTAGCACCTTCAACACGTTTTATTTTTGTCGGAAGCAATTTACCTACATCACTCATAATAGGATGATCAATTTGTTTTTTATACGTATGTACAGACGTTGCAAGCAAAACCGTATATGCGACAATGACCACTGCTATCTTTCTTTTTTTCAAAGGACACTCTCCTTATTAGCAACAAAAAGAGATACCCGTTCTTTCAGGTACCTCTCTTGACAGTGATTACTTTGCTGCTGGCAATTGTATTGGATCAAATTTATCATACGATGTAAACTTTGCATCCGTAATAATGTGCGCTTTATCCTCACCATTGCTACTCATAACCATATCTATCTTTGCTGATTCATATTTAAAATCTTTTGTAATAATATATTCCCCATCTATTTCTTCTATCTTTGCATTTTGGCCTTGTAGCATTTGTTTCTGCTTTTCATCCATACTAGCTAACATACTCTCTGTCTCTTGCCCTTTTAATGCAAACTTCAGCTTATAATTATCTCCACTTTTCTCCATCTTCACTTTATTTAAAATTTCCGATGGAATCTCTAAATTATCTACCATTCCTTGAGTCGCGTTCATTCCGTTAGCATTCAATTGTTCCTCTGGTACAGACATAATTTCACCCGTATTAGGATTTTTTAACTGACCAGCAATTTTGCCACCCACATCATAAACAACAACCTCTGTACCAGAAACATTCATTTCAGAACGAGAATTTTTTTTCTTCGGCTCTAGTTGCATTTTAGCCTTTATTACATTCATCTCTGTTCCTTCAGCCTTTATTCCCACATCATATGTCATCGTTACATTTTCTTCGTTTTTAAAAGCTTCATTCGCTTTATTAAAAACATCCTTCGCTGTTAATTCCTTTTCTTTCTGCACAGCTTCTTTTTTCGGTTCGTCAGTCTTTTTTGTTTTCTCATTACTACACCCTACTCCTAGACCGACTGCAAGTACTAAACTTGAAATTAAAATAAGTTTTTTCATAACGTCCCCTCCTTCCCAAAAATAATATCATCTCTTTTCCTATGAAATCTATATAATTCGTAATATTTATCTTTAAATTTATTTCCTATATAACAACATGTTTGAGAAAAAGTTTAAATATGATGTAAATAATAACAACTCATTTCAGGAGGTCATTATGAAAGCGATTATTTGTACAAAGTACGGACCACCTAATGTTCTCCAGCTTCAAAATGTAGAAAAGCCTAAACCTAAAAAAAATGAAGTATTAGTTAAAATTCACGCAACAAGTGTATCGACTGGAGATTGTAGAATACGTGGCTTTAATAGCCCACTCTTATTTTGGATTCCTATGCGGATCATATTAGGTTTCAGAAAACCGAGAAAACCTATACTTGGCGTAGAGTTATCCGGTGAAATTGAAGACATTGGAACAGATGTAACACAATTTAAAAAAGGAGATCAAGTTTTTGCATTAACAGAACTAAACCTTGGTGGTTATGCGGAATACACATGCGTGCATGAAAGTGGATTAATAGCATTAAAACCTACCAATGTGACATATGAAGAAGCTGCCGTTATTCCTTTCGGCGGAACTTCAGCATTGCACTTCCTTAGAAAAGGACAGATAAAAAAAGGGCAACGAGTACTTATATATGGCGCCTCTGGGTCAGTAGGGACAGCTGCCATACAACTTGCTAAATACTTCGGGGCGACTGTCACAGCCATTTGTAGTAGTTCGAATTTCGATTTAGTAACAACTTTAGGGGCAGACAACGTAATTGATTATATGAAAGAAGATTTTACTAAGCGGGGCGAGCACTACGATATTATATTTGATGCAGTTGGAAAATATAAAAAGTCTCTTTGTACAGATGCATTAATGCCTAATGGAAAATATGTATCTGTGAACGGAATGATGGCAAAGGTCAGTAAAGAAGATATGAACCTGCTAAAACAACTAGCTGAAACAGAAAAGCTAAAACCTGTTATTGATAGAACTTACCGATTAGAAGAAATTGCTGAAGCTCATATATATGTAGAAAAAGGACATAAAAAGGGGAACGTTTCGATTACCTTAAAGTAAAATATATTCTGAAAATATTATTGACAATTCTTTTTGTAAGATTTACTATTAGTACCATATTCAAAACTACATACACATACTCTTATCAAGAGTGGCGGAGGGACTGGCCCGATGATGCCCGGCAACCGAGCTTATGACGTATAAGCTAAGGTGCTAATTCCTGCAAAACGAGTTTTCGTTTTGGAAGATAAGAGAGGAATCTATTTCGTCTATTCGGCACCTCTCTTATTTTTGGGAGGTGCTTTTTATTTTGGAACGTATATGAAGGGGGATTTATAGATGAAAAAGGTATTATTAAGCATTGTAAGCGGAGCAGTATTATTATTAGGCGCATGTAGCGTGAGTTCAGATAAAGAGGTAAAAGCATTAGACGAGAAAAAGATTACTGTCGGTGTAACAGGTGGACCACATGAACAAATTTTTGAAAAGGTAAAAGAAGTTGCAGCAAAAGATGGTCTCGAAATTGATATAAAAGTATTTAATGATTATGTAGCGCCAAACGTATCTTTAGATGAAAAAAGCCTTGATGTAAATAGCTACCAAACGAAATCGTATTTAGATGTATTTAAAGCTGAACGCAATATGAAATTAGCTGAAGTATTTTCAACAGTAACATTCCCTATGGGCGTATATTCTAAAGATATAAAAGATGTAAAAGACTTAAAAGAGGGCGACGCAATTGCTGTACCAAATGACCCAACGAATGAACTTCGAGCTTTAAAATTATTTGAAAAAGCAGGGGTTTTAAAAGTTGATCCGAAGGCTACAGAAAAAGCGACTGCAAAAGATGTAATTGAAAATCCAAAAAAATTAAAGATTGTCGAATTAGAGGCATCTCAATTACCAACACAACTAAGTGAAGTGAAAGCAGCTGCTATTAACACAAACTTTGCATTAGGTGCAAAATTAAGTCCAGCGAAAGATTCTATCTTCCGCGAAGGAAAAGATTCACCATATGTGAACTGGGTCGTTGTTCGTACTGAAAATAAAGATGATGCCGTTGTAAATAAATTAAAGAAAGCTTATCAGTCTAAGGAAGTAAAAGAGTTTATCGAGAAAAAATTTGATGGTTCAGTTTTACCATCTTGGTAGGAGCTGACGATAATGATTGAATTACAAAACATATCCAAAGTATTTACAACAAAAAAAGGGAATGTTGAGGCTCTTAAGTCTACTTCCCTTAAAGTAGAAAAAGGCGAGGTATTTGGAATCATTGGGTATAGTGGCGCTGGTAAAAGTACATTGATTCGATGTGTAAATTTATTAGAAAAACCAACGACAGGAAATATCATTGTAAACCAACAAGACTTAACAACATTATCGACAAAAGAACTAGCAAAAGCGAGACAAAGAATCGGAATGATCTTCCAAGGATTCAATTTACTTAAAACTGTTACCGTTTATGAAAATATCGCATTACCGTTACGGCTTGCTGGCATTCCAAAAGCAGAAATTGAAAAAAGAGTAGAAAAGTATTTACGCATTGTCGATCTTTTTAATCGAAAAGATGCGTATCCAAGCGAACTTTCTGGTGGTCAAAAACAGCGTGTTGCAATTGCTCGTGCGCTATCACATGAACCTGAAGTGTTATTAAGTGATGAAGCAACGAGCGCATTAGATCCCGAAACAACCGATTCTATCCTTGATTTGTTATTAAAGATTAACGAAGAAATCGGAATTACGATTTTACTCATTACACATGAAATGAATGTCATCCAGCGTATATGTGACCGCGTTGCTGTTATGGAACATGGATCTGTAGTCGAAAGTGGGACTGTAAAAGATATTTTCACAAACCCACAACATGTAACAACGAAGAAATTTGTAAATAGCGCATTTGCAGCGAAAATTCCAGAAGAGGTACAGAAAGAACTACAAAGTACTGGAGAAATTGTAACACTTTCATTTATTGGCACTACTTCAGGGGAACCTGCCTTAGCCGTTGCCACAAAAC
Organism: Bacillus sp. HMSC036E02; assembly: GCF_001836235.1. Classification (NCBI taxonomy): domain Bacteria; kingdom Bacillati; phylum Bacillota; class Bacilli; order Caryophanales; family Bacillaceae; genus Bacillus; species Bacillus sp. HMSC036E02. The sequence goes on from NZ_KV827861.1 coordinate 46,491, forward strand.
GTTTCCAAGTGTATCCGAATATTTTATCCGGTAATATTACGCAGTTAAAACATGAAACATATGGGAAACTAGTCGTTCATATGCAAGGGGAACAAAATGAAATCCACCGTGTTTTATCATTTTTACAAGGGCAAGGAATCATCGTAGAAGGAGGTAGAACAGACTATGGGAAACAAGTCCTTTTTGGATGAATGGGGTAAAGTCATATGGGAAGCAACAATCCAAACATTTCAAATGACATCTATTTCATTACTCATCTCGATCCTTATTGCACTGCCACTTGGCGTCACACTTGTTTTAACGAGACCTGGTGGGCAACGTGAAAATAAAATCATCTATCCTATTCTTAATACAATTATTAATATCATTCGCTCTCTTCCATTTATCATTCTATTATTCTTCATCTTACCTTTTACAAAGTTTCTAATGGGAACGTCCATTGGCGTGCAAGGTGTTATCGTACCGCTTGTCGTCTTCACAGCCCCTTATATCGCACGTTTAATGGAGACAGCTTTACTAGAAGTCGATCGCGGTGTCATTGAAGCCTACCAAGCGATGGGCGTTTCTACTATAAAAATCATTTGGCACGTTATGGTGAAAGAAGCACGTCCCTCCCTTGTACTCGGATTAACAATCGCAACGATCGGCTTAATCGGCGCAACAGCAATGGCTGGCCTTGTAGGTGCTGGCGGGCTAGGGGATTTAGCATACCGCTTCGGACATTTACGCTACGAGCCTGAAGTAATGTATGCAACTGTCTTTATTTTAATTATCCTCGTTCAAGGATTACAGTCTTTAGGGAATGGTGTTGCACGAAGATTGAAGAAAGATTAAAAAAGAAGGCATCTCACCCTGGTGAGATGCCTTCTTTTTTATCTTTTAAATCCACCTTCTGAATGAATAACTTGCCCAGTAATCCACTCGGCTTCTTCACTTACTAGAAATTTAATGAGTCTAGCTGCATCCCTTGGCTCACCAATTCTGCCAAAAGGAAACATCGGCTTTAACCCTTGTTTTATCTCTTCAGTCATCCATCCTGTATCGGTTGGTCCTGGATTAATTGCATTCACTGTTATTCCTAAATGAGCTACCTCTGCTGACAACGTACTAGTAAGAGCATCAATAGCTCCCTTCGTTGTCGCATAAGCTAGTTCTCCTGCCATAGGACCTTGAAATTGCCCCGAAGTAATATTAACAATTCTACCACCAGATTTCTTATCAAATCCCCGGGAAAATTGACTACTGAGCAATGTAGTCGCACGAACATTTACCATATAATGCTTATCTAATTCTTCAGCAGTCAACGTAGAGAAATCATTATTCGTAGAATATGCTGCATTATTAATTAATATATGAGGGTACCCTAATTGTTCAGTAACTTTATTTATAAGCTCTTTTGGTGCATCATTCTGAGTTAAATCTAACTCCATACTTGATACTTTAACACCGTTTTTTAGTAACTCTTCTTTTAATTGTATTTGTTCATTTTTATCAACGCCCCAAGGCATCTCTTTATCGTAAGCTGTCCAATACGTAAAAAATATATCGTATCCTGATTCAGCTAATTCTTTACAAATCGCTGCCCCTATACCATCTAGACGACTTACCCCTGTAATAACTGCTACTTTATTTTTTAATTGGTTCATCATATACTCCTCCAAGTTTAAAGGACGCATATTTTATATAAGAGATATAAACTTTCCCACAAAAAAGACAGATACATAAAATAGGCACCTATCCTTATAAAAGGGATGTACAAGCCAAGTATGCATTCCTTGAATGATTTACAGATAACTAAATAAACCCTCGCTTATGAGAGCAAAATTTATCTATCTAGTTTCTAATCATTACAAGTTCATCCACATATTGAGTCTTTGTCTCCTTTACATATATCTCTATTCTTAGTTTATCAAAGCAGATAAAATGTTACAAAAAATAAAACAATTATTCACAACCTATCCTTGTTCACATTCTCTCCATTGTGAATCTTTTCACATTGGATATATAATAAACGTGTAAATACAATATTGGAGGGATTTCAATGGTTATCAATTTTTTAAGAACTGATAAACGTGCTACTTTCATATTATTACTTTTACGGCTTTACATAGGATATACATGGCTCGCTGCTGGGATAGGCAAAGTCTTCGGACAATCTTTTGACGCAAGCGGTTTTCTAAAGGGTGCTATTGCTCAAGCATCAGGTGACCATCCTGCAGTACAAAGTTGGTGGGCAGATTTTCTTCAACATTTTGTCCTTCCAAACGCAGACCTATTTAGCTTTTTAGTTCAATGGGGAGAAATTTTAGTAGGTCTAGGTTTGATTTTAGGCGGATTAACAAAAACAGCTGCATTTTTCGGAATCATAATGAATCTTTCATTTTTATTAAGCGGAACTGTTAGTGTAAACCCAAACCTGCTTATTTTGACTATGTTCATTTTAGTTGCAGGGCAGAACGCTGGACGTATTGGATTAGATGGCTATGTTTTCCCTAAACTTTTCCGTAAAAACAACCACGGAATATATAAATTAAGTAAAACTGCGTAGTAACAATTTACTTTTAAAATATAAATAAGAAAAAGAGCCTGAATATAGGCTCTTTTTCTTATTTATCCTAATTTAAACTTTTAACGAACCACGAAAACCTCTGGCAGCATAGTAAGAGTCTGCTCCATTGTGGTACACGAAAACATGTCCAAAGCGATAATCGCAAAATAGAGCACCACCAAGCTCTCTAATATCTGAAGGTGTTTGTACCCAACTCGATGATTTCATATCAAAATCTCCAAGTTGTTGTAACTCTCGATATTGTTCTTCCGTTAATAACTCAATACCCATAGCGGCCGCCACATCAATAGCGTTATTTTCTGGTTTATGCTTTTTTCTTGATTCTAACGCTTCAAGATCATAACAAAGACTTCTGCGGCCTTTAGGACTCTCCTTTGAACAATCATAGAAAATATATTCGTCCTTTTCTTCATCATAACCAATAACATCCGGCTCACCACCAGTTACTTCCATTTCGTTAAGTGACCATAATTTTTCAGCATTAGCTTCTATCTTCGCTTCAACTTTAGCCCATTCAAGACCTTCATGGCGGTTCATGTTTTTCTCAAAACGAGCTTGCAATACTTTCAATAACTCTTCACGTTTTTCTACTAATAAGTCATTTTTATTTCCTGTCATATTAGTCCTCCCTGATATATGTACTGATAGTAGTTTAAGTATATATTTTATAATAAATCATCTCAATATGAAGACCGTTTCAATCATATATCTTGTACAAACATCTATTACAAAGTCCTAAAACCCTCCATACTCTCTTCAAGCATATAGTGTGAAAACCACATCAAGTTCTGCTTCATAATAGCCACATGAACTCCTGGTTGGTCAGAACTATATGCCATTCCTTTAAATATAATTAATTCTGTATCAACTTCCATATCCATTAATCCTTGATATAGATCATATGCATTTGTAATCGGAATTCTTGCATCCTTTTCCCCATGTTGAATTAAGGTAGGCGTACAAGCTGATTTAATATACGTCATAGGTGATGTCTTCGTATATATATCTGGATCATTCCATGGAGTATTTCCTAAATACATTCTAATAAAGTAAGGTATATCTGTATTTACATAATGGGTACTCCAGTTAGTTATTCCACCGCCAACTGAAATAGCTTTAAACCTGCTACTAAATGTAGAACAAAAAGCTGATACATATCCACCATTGCTCCATCCCATAACTCCTACTCTATCTTTATCTACTATCCCTTGATCAACTAGTTTATCAACTCCTGATATAACATCGTCGTAGTCAGCAATCCCCTGTTTTCTATAGTTAGCTTTTAAAAATTCATTACCATAACCTGAACTTCCTCTGTAATTTGGCTCTAAAACGATAAAGCCTTTTTCAACAAACTGTTCAATCGGATATTTCTCATTGAAGCAGTCTGAAAATATCGGAAAAGATGCCCAAGCCGGACCACCGTGAATTACTACTAATAAAGGATATTTTTTATTAGTGTCAAACTCTACTGGCGTTGATAAAACACCTTCTATTTCAAGACCATCACTACTTTTCCATGAGATGATTTCCCTGTTACTTTTAAGTTTCCCTTTGAAAAAGCTATTTTCATCCGTTATTTTTTTATCGTCTAAATAGATTTCAAAGGTTTCATTTGTTATAGCCTTATTATAGGTTATATGATTTCCATCCTTTGTTATAGAGGCATCCATTATAAAGCCATCTACCTTGTCGCTTAATGCTTCCACAGTGCCATCTTCAGCTAGTAATCCAATACGATAATTCGTTTTATCCTGCCATCTAATTAAAATTCCTTTAGCTGTCCACTGTAATGGCATAACTGTACTATCAAAGTTTGTTAGAGGCTGAATTACCTCTCCAGTATTCATATCATATATCTCTAACGTACTATCTTGTATATGGTTTCTATAGTAATCCTTCTCTCTTATGCTTGCTGTGTAACATATTTTACTGCCGTCAGGAGAAAAGCAAACACTCCCTCCCAACAACTTATCCACATTCAGCTTTTGTAGCTCTCCAGCTTTAATATGGAGTATGTATAGATCTCCATTTATATAATCTGCCATATTTGAGCTTGGTGTCGCCATAAATACAACCTTTTTACCATCATTTGAAATATCAAATTCATGGATATGAAAATCCTTACCATCCGTTAATTGATAAACAACTCTGTTCTCGTGTTCATCTGTATCACTTTGTATCACCTTTTCTATTTCAATGTAATATAAACAATTATTCTGGTGTTCCTTACCTATATGTTGAAAATCTCCATATAGGTTCTTACGTTTCTTTATCTCTTCACATTCTTTTGACTGCGTAACATAATAAAGACCCTTGCCAGTAGGACCCCATTTGAATGTACTGACTCCTTCTTTCTCATCAGTAATTTGAACCTCTCTATAATCATCTAGTGACTTAACAAATATCTGATTTCCCCCATCACCAACTCGACTAAGATATGCGATACACCTAGCATCTGGAGACCATAATGGGTGTGTACTATCTATATCACCATTTGATAATGGGTAACTCTGCTTCTTATCTTTTTCATATATCCATACATGATTCCTATATATATTGTCTTTCCAATCAGCCGTCTTCTTAACAAATGCTACGTTTTTACCATCATCACTTATGTTTGTACTTGATACGGTTGGTAATGAAATAATCTCTTCTATACTTAAATATGTTTTTGCTTTCACTTTCATATAATAAGCCCCCTTGTAATGTCCATGAATCTACCGTCTCTTCTTGTCGTAATAAAGGAAATTGTTCACGGATACTTAAAATATTAACGGAAAATTCAGATAAATAAAAGTGAATCCGATAAAGTAAAACTTTAATCTATAGGGCTCTTTCCGCTTATCAATTTTAGATGTTCTTTTTCGACACAAAAATACCCCTTTTAGATACAAATTTGTAAATTTATTTTAAAGCTATAACTATATGTTGGTTTGGAATAAAATTTGATAAAAATGAAGTCATAAATCTTTATTTAACAACAAAAAATCCATTTTGAAAAAGCGATTGATCAAAATAGAATTACTCTTTTTAACTAAGTATGAGATTTTTATAAAAAAATTTTAATCAAAACTCACTTAGAATCTTTACTTGAAGAATAAAGCTTCGCATCTTTTTTGTAAACATCGTTAAACTAAGATAAATTTTGACCGCATCTGTAATTAATTGTAAAATATTACACATAGAAAGGTATTATAAAATAAATATAGAAGGGATATGTTTTTTAGTTTTAAAGGGGCTAAAGCACATCTATTTTATGTTTTTAGAGGGAGAATTGAAAAATCATATGAAGAATTTCAAAAAGAGTACAGGTAAAATTTTACTAGCATCCGGATTAGTAGTTTCTATGTCAGCTTGTAGTGTAACTAGTTTATTTGGAGAAAAAGAAAAAACAAATGCTGAATCTGGTAAACAAGAAAGTAAAGAAACTAAGACAGAAGGTAAATCATCTGAAACAAAGGAAAAATCAACTAACTCAAAAGAAGAAAGTAAAGATGTTAAGATGATTATGGTTTTACCTGAGGATTACCCACAACTTATGGTAGACATTGAAGAAGACTTATTAAGACGTCTAGATTACTATGATGCTTCTGTGAGGGATAATAAAAAGGGAAGTAAGTCAAATGAAGAGGTACGAGATAGTATTAAAGACTTAGATAAAGTATTTAATAAAATAGAGCGTATAGATGCACCAGGAAAATACAAGGAAGATCATAAGGAAATTGTAACAGCTGTTCAAAAGTTAAAAGAATCTTTCAAAGAAGTATCGAAGTTATTTGATTACTCTAAAACACTTAAAGATACGGATGATGCAATCATAGATAAAGCAAACAATAAATTAGATGAAGCAAAACGCATTTGGAAACCTGTATTTGATAAGTTAAAAGCGGAAGCTAAGAGTAGTTCAACAACTACTTCTACAACAAGTGGTACTAGTTCTTCTAACTCACCGAGTTTATCTAGTGGTAATACAGTTAAAACATACAGTACCCAAGATAAAACTGGTATATTCAAAGGAAAAATTGATACACCAGACGAGGGTTCGGCTAAGTTTAAGAATGTACAGAACAACTATAAAGACGGTACAGAGCTTGTAGGTAATTGGGGTATTGATTACGGAGACGGAGTCAAAACTACGTTAGTCCTAAAAGCAGATAAGACATTTGAAACATATGCAAATGGTTCTTATCCAAATAAAGATAATTACTTAACAGGAACATACCAAGCAGACGTTTCTTCCCATCAGTTAACGCTAATGGTGGAAAAAGGAACTCAAAATGGTCAAGAAGTGAAATTGGAACGACCTATTTATTCATCATATGAGGTTAAAAATTTAGATGGTAAAGCATTACAGATTTTCCACATAGACGAACAAGTAACAATTTGTTATGTAAAACAATAAATAACTAAAAGAACTCTGTAAAATGATTTTTACAGAGTTCTTTTCTTAGTTTTAATTTATTATAAACGATCAGACTTTTTTATAAACTATCAAAATTTATTTCAAACGCATAACTATATTTATTAACCTACCAATCTCCTACTCAACAGTAACAGACTTAGCTAAGTTACGTGGCTTATCAACGTCACACTCGCGGTGAAGTGCTGCGTAGTATGAGATAAGTTGTAATGGAATAACTGCTACTAGCGGTGCTAGCGCTTCGTGTACAGCTGGTAATACGAAGCTGTCACCTTCCATTTCTAAGCCTTTCATTGAGATGATACATGGGTTAGCTCCGCGTGCTACTACTTCTTTCACGTTACCACGAATTCCAAGGTTTACGTGCTCTTGTGTAGCAAGTGCGATAACTGGTGTACCATTTTCAATTAAAGCGATTGTACCGTGTTTTAACTCTCCTCCAGCGAATCCTTCTGCTTGGATGTAAGAGATTTCTTTTAGTTTTAACGCACCTTCTAATCCTACGTAGAAGTCTACGCTACGTCCGATGAAGAAACAGTTACGCGTTGTTGCTAAAAATTGTTTTGCTAATGCGTCCATTTCTTCTTTTTGATCACAAAGTTCTATCATTGCATTTGCTACAAGTCCTAGTTCGTGTGTTAAATCGAAATCAAGAACTTCACCTTTTGCTTTAGCAATATCAGCCGCTAAAATTGAAAGTACTGCAAGCTGTGCTGTGTAAGCTTTCGTTGATGCAACTGCAATTTCTGGTCCAGCGTATAACGGAAGTGTATAATCAGCTTCACGAGAAAGCGTAGAACCAGGCACGTTTGTAATTGTTAATGCTTTATGACCCATTTCATTTGTTTGTACAAGTACTGCACGGCTATCAGCTGTTTCACCACTTTGTGAAATGTAAATGAAGAATGGTCTTTCTGTTAATAATGGCATGTTGTAAGAGAATTCACTTGCCACGTGTACTTCAACTGGCATTTTTGCAAACTTCTCGATAAATTGTTTTCCAACAAGACCTGCATGATAACTCGTTCCACATGCAATGATGTAAATACGATCGCTATCTAAAATCGCATTGCGGATGTCTTGATTTAATTCAATTTCGCCATTTTCATCTTGATACTTTTGAATTATATTACGGATTACAAGTGGTTGCTCATCGATTTCTTTAAGCATGAAATGAGGATATGTTCCTTTTTCAATATCACTTGCGTCTAATTCCGCTGTAAACGGTGCACGTTCAATCGTTTCACCTTGTAAGTTTTTAATTGTAATACTTTCTTTCGTTACGATTACGATTTCTTTATCCATTAACTCAATGAATTGATCTGTAACTTGTAACATCGCCATAGCGTCGCTTGCCACAACATTAAAGTTGTCACCAACACCTACTAATAGCGGGCTTTTGTTTTTAGCAACATAAATCATGTTTGGATTTTCAGCATCAAGTAATCCGATTGCATAAGAGCCATGTAAAAGAGATAGCGTATTACGGAACGCTTCTTCTACACTTAATCCTGTGCTCACTTGTTGTTCCATAAGCTGTACGATAACCTCTGTATCTGTTTCACTTACGAACGTTACATCTTGTAAATATTCCTTTTTCACTAATTCATAGTTTTCAATTACACCGTTATGAACTAATGTAAAGCGTTTTGATGTACTTTGATGCGGATGCGCGTTTACTTTACTTGGAACACCGTGTGTAGCCCAGCGTGTGTGTCCGATACCTACGCTTGCTGCTACGTTCTCATCTACGATTTCACGAAGTTTTGCGATACGGCCTTTTTCTTTGTATACAACAACACCGTTCTCTGCTTGTACTGCAATACCTGCTGAATCATATCCACGATATTCTAGCTTTTCTAAACCTTTTAATAAAATTTCCTTTGCATCTTGCTCTCCAATAAATCCTACGATTCCACACATGTTTAGTCGCCGTTACAAATGCTTACACTGCTCTGCGAACATGTAACGACATAGTCCGATACCATTTTTATTTATACTAAAAAACGGATTACATATTGCTAGCCCTGTAAGCTTGTAACGGCTTTCACCTTCCTCTCGATTGGGTTTAAGTCCGTATATACTTATACAGCTAGTTTTCATCCGTTCCTCTTCTCTCATCACACTTTCACCTTTGTCCACTAAGTCACCTTAATGATTTAAGTAAAAGCTTGCGGTTGTGATGAACAACCGGGAGTCATCCGCCGAAATCTCGATAAACCCCACCTCGTCAACTACACTATTTGTAGTTCTGGCGCTTTTATAACTTACAATATTTCCTTTGAGAAAAAGAACAAGACCATCTTATAACAAACATGGATAAACCGTCAATGAAATTTTTTTCATCGTCTATAAAACATATGAAAAAGGAGCACTTTTTGTGCTCCTTTTTCATATAAATTCAGCTAATTATTCAGCGCCAACTTCGGCTTTCACAACTTCTACAATGCGATGTACATATGCATCACAAACTTCTTGTGTTGGTGCTTCTGCCATTACACGAATAAGTGGCTCTGTTCCAGATGGACGAACAAGAATACGACCATCACCGTTCATTTCTTCCTCTACAACACGAATAATTTCTTTGATTTTTTCATTTTCTAATGCTAATTTTTTATCTGTTACACGAACGTTTACTAGCAATTGTGGGAATTTCGTCATTTCTCCTGCAAGCTCAGATAATGGCTTTTTCGTCATTTTCATGATGTTTACAAGTTGAAGTGCACTTAACATTCCATCACCAGTTGTAATGTAATCAAGTAAGATAATATGGCCTGATTGTTCTCCACCTAGGTTGTAACCTCCGCGCTTCATTTCTTCCATTACGTAGCGGTCACCAACTGCTGTTTTATCACTTGTAATATTATTTGCTTCAAGTGCTTTGTAGAAACCTAAGTTACTCATAACAGTTGAAACAACTGTATTATGTTTTAATTGACCAGTTTCTTTCATGTACTTCGCACAAATGAACATAATTTGATCACCGTCAACGATGTTTCCTTTTTCGTCTACAGCAATTAAACGGTCGCCATCGCCATCAAAAGCAAGTCCGATATCCGCTCCTTTTTCTTTTACCAATTCAGCTAAGCCTTCTGGATGTGTAGATCCTACACCCTCATTAATATTCATACCATTTGGGGAAGTTCCCATCGTTGAAATATCAGCTTCTAGGTCTGCAAATAAGTATGGAGCTAGAGAAGAAGTTGCACCATGTGCACAATCTAAAGCGATATGTAGGCCAGAGAAATCTTCTTCAACAGTTTGTTTAATGTACTGTAAATATTTTTGTCCACCTTCAAAGTAATCGCTCACTTGTCCAAGATTAGTACCTGTCGGACGTGGTAGTTCATCAACTTCTTTGTCTAATAAAGCTTCAATCTCAGCTTCTTGCTCATCTGTTAATTTAAAGCCGTCTGAACCAAAGAATTTAATACCGTTATCTTGTACTGGATTATGAGATGCAGAAATCATAACACCCGCTTGTGCGTCTAGTGCTTTTGTTAAATAAGCAACGCCCGGTGTAGAAATAACGCCAAGGCGCATTACTTCTGCTCCAGTTGATAATAGCCCTGCTACTAAAGCTCCTTCTAACATATGGCCAGATACACGTGTATCACGACCGATAATTACTTTTGGACGATCTGTATCTTTTGTTAATACATAACCACCAAAACGTCCAATTTTGAAAGCTAATTCAGGTGTTAACTCCTTATTTGCAACTCCGCGTACTCCATCTGTACCAAAATATTTACCCATTATGATTCGCTCCTTTTTCTTGCTCTTTTTGATTGTGATTATCTACTGTTGGTTCTTGACTCGTTTCTTTATCTTTATCTTGATTTTGATTTTGGTTTTGATTCTTTTCCTGTTCTTTTTCTGAATCAGGTTCAGGATTTTTTGGTTTCTCATTTTGATTTTCTTGATCGGTGTTTGAATCCGGTTGTTGACCGTTACCCTGTACTTCTTTATCTGGTTTTTCTTTCTTCACAATAGTAACTTTAGCACTTTTTTGTTTTGGCTCTATTGAAATATTACCAGGACCACTCACTTGAATGGAAATATCTTTCGTTCCTGGAGATACATTTTGCAGATTAATTACCGCTGTTATTTGAGCAGCTGTTATTTTATCTACTATACTTGCTTCTCCTGAAATATCAACACTTATCTTTCCATCTTGCGGCGAAAGTAGCTGAGCAGTAACATCTTTAGAAAGTCCATTTTTCTGGATTGGGATACCATCAATCGTTTTTGTTTTCGTTTGTTTTGTTTTTTGCACTCCCACCGAAACCTTCACTTGATTCGGTTTTGCACTTGTTACACCCTTGGGTAATAAAACAGAGGCATCGAATGTTGTAGACTCTGTCAATTGACTAAGATCTACTTCGACCCCCTCTAGCGATTGTATATTATCCAAAATATCTTTTGGACCTGCTATAGTTACTTCTCTCGGCTCAACACTGATATTTGTAACTGCCAATCCTTCTGCTAAACTCCCCTTCTTCGTATACGTTACAGGAACAGTTTTTTCAGTATTATTGGCTGTATTTTGCGTTGCCACATTCAACGTTACACTAATCTTAGATGGACTTGTTCTTACATTTAAACGTTTTCCTTCTTTATTGTATAATGTAACTTCGGGCGTTTTTGTAACAGTTTTATTAACACCTTTTAAATCAACATACGCTTTGGCAGATGAAATGCTTTCAATTTCTTCTTTCGTCCCAACTACCTCAACAGTATCCGGTTTAAGGCTTGATTTTTCTAGAGTAGCCCCCGCTGGCATCTGATCCTCATTTGATAATTTCAGATCTACATGAACATATTTTCTCGCCTTTTCATGAAGAGTAACTTTAATTGTTGATGGCTGAACTGTTCCTTTCACATCATCTGGAAGCCCGTTCGTTTTTAAAGAAATCTCATAAGTTCCTTTTGGACTATCTCGCAAATCAACCGGTATGTCAAATTGTTTTTTTGCTTTTGCTGTAGCAACTGATGCTTTTGGGCCTTCTAATTTTACTTTAACGCCCTCTGCCGGAATACCACTTACAATATATTTCTCCTCATCATACTTAAGATTAATAGCATAATTAGTTAATGTTTCTTTCGTATCATTTGCAAAAGGTAATATACCTGATGTCGTATTTTTTTCAGTTAACGTCGCTGACATAAAAAGCATACACGCCAATAGTAATGAGATCCCTTTTAAAAACCAATGATTCTCCATTAACTTATCCATGACGCTTTCTCCTCCAATTCCATAAAGACGAAGAAGTCGTTTTTTCGTTTCCACTAAATTCAGCTAATAACATATCCTTCAGCTGTTCTGTCTTCAAATCACGATGCAACTTACCATTTTTCGTTAAAGAAATTTGACCAGTTTCTTCAGACACAACTACTGTAATACTATCAGTAACTTCACTAACTCCCATTGCAGCACGATGTCTAGTTCCTAATTCTTTAGAAATAAACGGACTTTCTGATAATGGAAGATAGCATGCTGCTGCTTTAATTGTACTTCCTTGCATAATTACCGCTCCGTCATGAAGAGGTGTATTTGGAATAAAAATATTAATAAGTAATTCCGATGATACGTTTGCATTCAGCGGAATACCCGTTTCCACATAATCACCCATACCGGTCTCTTTTGACAAAGTAATTAATGCACCAATTCTACGTTTCCCCATATATTCGGTTGCTTTTGCTATCGCTGTTGCAACCATTTCAGGTTCATCATCCTCATGCGTTCCAACACGCGAAAATAAACTTCCGCGCCCTAGCTGCTCAAGTGCTCTTCGCAATTCTGGCTGAAAGATAATAATAACGGCTAAAAATCCCCACGTTAATACTTGTTCAGTTAGCCAAGATAGCGTACGCAATTCAAGGAAAATACTGATCATCTTAACGACGATAATAACTGTAATCCCTTTTAAAAGTTGAACAGCTTTTGTCCCTCGGATTATAAGAATTAGCTTATATATAATAAACCATACAATGGCAATATCTAATGCCGTACTAAGATATTTCAAAATGGTCGTATCTTCAAAAGGCATGCTATCCCTTCCTCCTACTTACGAGCAATTCTATCCATATATTGAAATATTGTTTTATGCTCTATCTGTATGTATTTCCAACAACTAGTTAATTATACCATACATGAAACAAACGACAATTACAAACAACCCCCTTTAGCTCAAATTGGTAAGATGTCAAACATTTTTATTGTACAGTATAATATAAATCATTATTATACGCCTATTTTCAAATAAAAAAAGCAACTTCTCAGTTGCTTTTCTTACATTTATTTTAGTTTTTCACCGAATAAAGAACCCATTAAAGCAACTGCTGTTGTTGCCGTTCTATTTCTCTCATCTAAAATCGTATTTACCTCAACAAATTCAGCAGATGTGATAATATCAGCTTCTGCTAACATTTCCATCGCCAAATGACTTTCACGATAAGATAGACCGCCAATTACAGGCGTTCCAACACCTGGTGCATCATGAGGATCAAGACCGTCTAAATCTAATGATAAGTGTACACCATCAGTATGAGATAAATATGCGATTGTTTCTTCCATAACAGCCGTCATCCCCATACGATCAATTTCATGCATTGAGAACACTTTAATACCTTCATTGCGAATGAAATCTTTTTCTCCTTCATCCAATGCACGCGCACCGATAATTACGACATTCTCTTTTTTCACCTTTGGATATGCTCCGTATAAATCTACAAGTGAAGAATGTCCATAACCTAAACTTGCTGCAAGTGACATACCATGAATATTTCCAGATGGTGAAGTTTCCTCTGTATTTAAATCACCATGTGCATCATACCAAATAACGCCTAAGTTTTTATAATGTTTTGCTACACCAGCTAATGTACCGATAGCAATACTATGGTCACCACCTAATACAAGTGGAAAACGACCTTCTTCTATAATATGATCCACCTTACTTGCTAATTCATTACATACAGTTGCAACTTGTGTAAGGTTTCTTAATTTTGTATTTTCATCTATCTCTTTTTCTCTCTCTATACATATATCTCCCATATCTTTAACGTCATATCCAATTTCTTCAATTCTTTCAATTACCCCTGCATAACGGATCGCGCTCGGTCCCATATCAACTCCACGACGCATCTGTCCTAAATCCATTGGAACTCCAATAACTGAGATTTCTTTTTTCATAGATAGTATCCCCCTTTTATGCCTTCACTAAATATTTTAAATCTTTTATATAGTCTGACTCAACTCGACATTTTTCTGTATGGATATACAATTTATTCACTTATATTCATACTGAAAACCAAATTTCAAGACTATTCTATGTATAAAGTTAACTTAATGAAACAATCGCAATCACTATTATTAAATAATAATAATAAAACACTCCTACATTTAGAAGTGTTTTTCTGATGCTATTTTCCATACTATTGCAATATTTTTTGTTGTCATTTCAATATTTTCTTCTGCTACTTTATATGCTTCTTCTAGTGTCATCGGTCTCGTTGTAATACTAAATACCGCATCTATTCCTTTCTCGTACACAGCTGAATAATCAGATGATACAGACCCTCCAATAGCAATTACAGGCACCGAAAAACGTTTCGCACGCCCCGCAACACCCACAGGAGCCTTTCCATATGCAGTTTGTTTATCTATTCTACCTTCACCAGTTATAATGAGATTTGCATCTTCTATATGTTTATTGAAATTTGTGTAATCTAATACAATTTCAATGCCCCTCCGCAAGTCTCCCTTTAACACTGAAATAACAGCCGCTCCCATTCCTCCCGCTGCCCCTGCACCAGGTATTTCAGATACATCAAAAGATACATATTGTTTAAGCATATTCGCATAATGTTGTAAATTCTCATCTAGCTCTTTCATCATCTCTACATTTGCACCCTTTTGTCTCCCAAATATGAAAGATGCTCCCTGCATTCCGACTAATGGATTATCCACATCACATGCCGCTTCTATCTTTACCCCCTTTAAGCGTGGGTCCATTCGTGAAAAATCAATAGCAACAATCGAATGTAATGTGCCTCCAGATGGATCTATTACTTCACCCTTGTCATTTATAAATCTTACTCCTAAAGCTGCTAACATACCTGCCCCACCATCATTTGTAGCACTTCCTCCAAGTCCTAAAATTATGTACTCCACTCCTTGATCTAGCGCATGTAATATAAGTTCTCCTGTTCCTTTTGTCGTTGTAATAAGTGGGTTGCGCTTTTCTACTGGAACGTGCTGTAATCCTGATGCTGCTGCCATTTCAATAAACGCTGTCTTTTTATCTTTAGAAATGCCATAAAAAGCTTGTATACCTTCTCTAAGCGGTCCTGTCACACTAATTGATATAATTCTCCCCCCTGTAGCATCAACAAGTGATTCAACCGTCCCTTCTCCTCCATCTCCAATTGGTATTTTCACATACTCTGCATTAGGAAAAATTGCTCTAAAACCTCTTTCAATAGCTCCACATACTTCTATAGCTTTTAGGCTTTCTTTATATGAATCAGATGCAATAACAACTTTCACAATTATCTCCCCATCCCTTATTTTTACGTTTTCTTCATTTTAAACGACAAGTATAAAAGTTGTCTTTTTAAAAACAAAAAAAGCTTACATCATATGATGTAAGCTT
>NZ_KV827862.1:0-223 GCF_001836235.1 Bacillus sp. HMSC036E02
A
The DNA here is from genome assembly GCF_001836235.1 of Bacillus sp. HMSC036E02. Lineage (NCBI taxonomy): Bacteria > Bacillati > Bacillota > Bacilli > Caryophanales > Bacillaceae > Bacillus > Bacillus sp. HMSC036E02. Next base: position 2 of record NZ_KV827862.1, read on the forward strand.
TCTGCATTTAAGCCTGTACCAACTGCAGTTGCCCCCATATTTACTTCATATAAATGTTGACGCGATTGTTGAATTCGTTTCATATCACGTTCAAGTACACGAGAGTATGCTTTAAACTCTTGTCCAAGACGAATTGGCACCGCATCTTGTAAATGTGTACGACCCATTTTAATAACATGGTCAAACTGTTCTGCTTTTAATTCAAATACATCATGCATATAA
>NZ_KV827863.1:0-1119 GCF_001836235.1 Bacillus sp. HMSC036E02
TTACCATCTTTATACACTTCGAATTCTGCACCTGATAATAATTTCATTTTATCATTCGCATCTACTTTCACGATTTCGAATTGACCCATTACTTTTTCATTCATGACTTCTTGTTTTACTACTTCGTTCGCTACAACGTTCACTTCTACTGTCACTTCTAGCGCTTTATAACCTTCCGGCGCTTTCGTTTCCTCTAACGTGTACTTTCCTGGCACTAAGTTTTCGAATTTCACAACACCGTCTTTATTCGTTGTTTTCGCTTCTCCAACTACTTGACCAGCTTCGTTCTTTAATTTAAATTCTGCACCTGCTAGAACTTTTCCACTCTCTGCATCCTTTTTGATTACTTGTAAGCTTCCTAGTTCTTTCGCATTTTCTACTTGTACTTCTACTACTTTGTCTGCTTCCACAACGACTTCAATTTCTTCTTTTAACAATTTATATCCTTGTGGTGCTTTCGTTTCTTTTAATGTGTATGTTCCTGGTTCTAATTTCTGAGAAACTACTTTACCAGTTTTATCTGTTCGTAACGTATCTACTTTTTTACCATCTTTATACACTTCGAATTCTGCATCTGATAATACTTTCGTTTTATCTTCCGCATCTACTTTTACAATTTCGAATTGACCAAGGCTCTTACTGTTCGTTACTTTTACATCAACAACTTTTTCACCGTCAACTGTTACATGAATTATTTGTTTTGTTAACTCATAACCTTCTGGTGCTTTTGTTTCTTCTAACGTATATTCACCTGGCACAAGTCCGTCTACTTTAACCGTTCCAGACTTATCTGTTGTAATTCCTTCTTTTACAACATTTCCTTTCGCATCTTTCAATGTAAATTGTGCGCCTGCTAAGCGTTTCGTTTGATCTTTATCATCCATTTTAATAATTTGTAGAGAACCTAAGATTTTTTCGTTTTCTGCCTCTACTTTTACTACTTCTTTCTCGTTTTGAATTGTTACTTTCCATTCTTTATTTGAAAGCTTGTAGCCCGCTGGTGCTTTCGTTTCTTTCACTGTGTATTCACCTAGCGGTAATTTCGGTGACATCACTTTTCCACTCTCATCTGTTTTTAGTTCTGCTACCTTTTTACCATCTTTATACACTTCGAATTCT
>NZ_KV827864.1:0-230 GCF_001836235.1 Bacillus sp. HMSC036E02
CATCCCTAGGAAAGGGACGAATGTGTTTTCGTGGTTCCACCCTTGTTCCAATCTAGACGTATTTCCTCCTAGATTGCTCAAGTTCAGATAACGGCTGATACCGCCAATAATTACTAGATTACTCGTTCACTATTGAAGTTCAAAGGTGGTAAAATCATTTCTCGTGTTAGGAAGCTCACACCCTTGGCTTCCCTCTCTGTAAACCGTAAAAATGATTTCGTGTCCTTATC
>NZ_KV827865.1:0-17790 GCF_001836235.1 Bacillus sp. HMSC036E02
TCTGCGCTCTTATTTTATGTTGTTCATACATTTCTTTTAAACGTGGTTCTAATCGAAAATCTAAATCATTCGTTAGCATACGAGTGCCCCCTTTTCTTACCATGGATATTCATCCTATTTTTATCCTTAAAAATTTTCTACAAATAAATATTACTTTCCTTTTTTTAAGTTAAACATAAAAAATTTGTAACAAAATTTTTTAAGAACGCTATGTTTTCATATGATTTCTTCATATAAAAAGGGATACGGAGGGTAACATTCATGGATGATGATACTCGTCATGTTGTAAATCTTGTTGAGTGTAAAAAGAAGCATGCCTATAAAGAATCGTTTTATAATAAGTATTGATAGTATTTTATACAAACCATCAACCTATTTAGATGTAAAATACAGTTGATAAGATAGCCTTAAACTACAATTCCCAACAAGATCAATGTACATTGGCTATGATGAGTTAGACCAAATTTTGTGAAATAGCATACAACACAAAAGGAAGAGGCGATAAACATGCGGTCAACGGAAGCGCATATGAGGGAAAAACAACGTAGAGAAAAAATAGAAATTATATTTAGTCACAGGGTAAAAGGAGAGAGTTATTTTCATGGCTCTTCCTATCAATGGAAAAACATTGTATATCAAAATTATAATAGAATACAACAAAAAGAGTTGGAAGTTGAACAACTCATTTCGAAAATGGAAAAAGCAGGGGTTCGTTTTACGCAGCACCGTTCACTCATACACTATCCCGTCATTGATTTTGTAAAATATATAGCTAAGATTTATAATGAACCTCTCGAAATACAATAATTATATTTAACGGAAACCCTTTAAAACGTTTATTTTCGGGGCTTTTTTAACTAAAACCTTAAAAAATCATTACAACATTCTTTTTATTCTCAATACTCTTCGGTTTTGTTATAATATCAATCATAGCGTATTATATTCGTTTGTATATTTTCATATTTTGGGGATTTTATTACACCAAAAGACAACTCTTAATTGGAGTTGTCTTTTATTTTTTTCGATATACACAATACTATTCTGATACAAAAACATCAAGATTCTTATAAATAAAGAAAAGTAGGATTTCTAATAAGAGAGATCCTACTTTATTTCCTCATATTCCTTCATCATTTTATAAAACGTGTTTTTCTTTAGCTCTAACATTTACATAAACATAGTAGCTGTTATTTCTCCACTTTTCCATTAAGAATAAGTTTCTTCTATCATATGCATTTGTTGTTTGCTTAGGGTTGAAAGGTTCACCTGCGGACGTCCTAAATGTTTCCCTTGAGATTTAGCTACAGCAATCCCTTCTGCTCGTCGCTGATGGATTTTTTTACGCTCTTGATCTGCAACATAGGAAAGCAAAGATAAAAATTGATCTTCCATCAACCGACCCATGTCACACATTTCACGAAATTTACGGCTATCGAACAAAGTTTCATTTTCTAACAAGGGGTATATATAGCAATGGAACAGGATAAAGCAACAAGCATTAGTGGACATAAAATAGCTATTTTATGCCCACTAATATACGCAATAACCCTTAAAATGAATGTCCGCTAGTGTTTGTTCCGCGATTTTGTTCCATTGTTACACACCATATACGTCAATGATTATTATAAAGAAATAGTGAGCTTAATGTCTTTTCTTCACCTTGACATTTATTACAAAAAATGTTATTATTAAAATGAATTATTTTTGTTCGGTGTAAAGGATTTGTAACTTTTCACCTTTATGATCACTGAGAGCAAGGATAGTATTACATTGTGTGTGTTTACACACTAGGAGGCAATACAAATGGAAAAAGGTAATGTAAAATGGTTTAATGGCGAAAAAGGCTTCGGATTCATCGAACGTGAAGGTGGAGACGATGTATTTGTTCATTTCTCAGCGATTCAAGGCGAAGGTTACAAAACTTTAGAAGAAGGTCAAGCAGTGACTTTTGATTTGGAGCAAGGTCAACGTGGACCTCAAGCTTCAAACGTACGTAAAGCTTCTTAATTTTACAAAGCAGGGAAGGCAGGCTCTTTTATGGGAGTCTGCTTTTCTTTTTTCTGTAAAACAAAGAATCCCCCACTCGTAAAGGACATAAAAACAGTAAATTAAATGGTAAACCAAGTCTAGCATATACTTACGGATTATCCTATTTTAATTTTTGAGCTACTCAACTTTATAAGCCTGTTTTCTAGCATAAAAGAACCCCTTAAATGAAAATTCTCTTTCTCTACAATTAGTTATTTTGAGAAGTCAGCTCATTTTTTGTTTTTGGGGTGTTTACATTCCTTAAGTTGATGGATGTGGGATAGCACCACATGCCCATCAACTTAAGGAATTGGTAGTTCCCCAAACCGAAAAACAGATAGAATCCAAAAAACACAATGAATTCTATCTGTTTTTTATTTAATTAAAATACAAATACTTTTGATGAGTTTTCCTCTAACAAACTAGAATTATAATTAGGGGCTAGTACGATGTTTGTATATGTTCCTGTACCCGAAAGGTATTTGTACCTATGTTTTAACCCTGATGGAATAAAAACAGATGCTGGACTTTCAATTATTTGTAATTCTCCTTCAATTTCCACTTCACAAATGAGACCAGTACCATCTATTCTATTCCCCCAAAAAATAAAGGCACTATCACAATGGTGTGCATGAGTATCTACATGTCCTTCTATGTTCTCATCCATATGTGCGTCGTAAAATACACGCTGTATTACATAAAATGAAGCACGTTCATCAGTTCTATAATCCATCTGTACCCAACGCTCTCCTGGACCATCACGATGATATAAAAGCTCAGATGCTCCTTTTACAAATGGTTTACTAACTCGGAGAGACTTTGAAAGCCGGGGCCCTTTTCTTTCTATACGTTTTTGTTGTATATTCCTTACTCTTCCTAACATTTCAGGTTGAATACCCTCATATGCTGAGTAATTCTGCTGAACAGCTTTTACATGATAGGATGCCGTATGAGTAAATATATTCTTTCCAATAATCGGTCTCCAATGATCTACTTGACAACCAGTAGCTAATTGGAGAGACTGCGTTAATTCAGGAATCATCTGTAGTTTAAAGCACTGTAGATTACGCTTTTGAGATAAAAATACTGATAAATTTAGCAAATCAACAATCCCAGCGCGTTCACCTATTCCACACAATGTAGTATCAATGACAGTTGCCCCCGAATCAATTGCAGCAAGAGCATTTGCCAGGGCTAATCCTAAATCATTATGAAGATGAACTTCAATCTCACAAGGGAATGTCTCAACAGATTTCTTCACAATTGTCGCACACTGACCTGGCTCCCAAATTCCTACAGTGTCAGCTAAACTGATTCGATCTGCTCCAGCTATATGGGCAATCTGTCCAATGTAAGCGATATCTTCCCATTCTGTTCGTGAAGCATCTTCAATAGTAAAACGGATTTTCATTCCTAATGATTTTGCTTCTTCAATAGCTTGCTTCACCTGATTAATAACATAATCTTTTGATCGATTGGTGTATTTTGTTTGTAAAGAAATAGGATTAATAGACGCCCAGATTCCTATCCAATCGGCACCAGCACGATAAACCGCATGAACTTCTTCTTTTTTCGCCCGAGCATGCATAAGTATTTCGGCGTTTTTTGCAGATGCTGCAACTTCTCGGCAAATCTCCTCTTCTTCTTCAGAGATGCCAGGGTGCCCAACTTCAATAAGATTTACTCCAAAATCCTCTAACATGTGAAGTAATGTAATTTTGTCTTCCTTGGAGAAACGAATACCACATTGTTGTTCTCCCTCACGCAAGGTAGCATCTAATATTGTTAAACCCTTTTTCATTCCTGTTTGCCTTCTTTCGCTTCTATAAAGTTTAATGTTTGTTCGAATAGGGTATTACGATTCTTTTCATAAACAGCCCAGTGTGTAGCATCAGGGATTACTACTTCTTTTTTTTGTTTTGTACTTGTTAATTTTGACATCATATTTCGGTCTGCAAATATGTCATCTTCCCCGTAAATGACAAGTAATGGAGTGGTAATCTTAGATACATCATATAGGGGCTGATTTTTCCAAATATAAAATAAATCTTCAAGTGGACCGACTGGTCGACGAATCGTTTGATTATTTTTCTTACTCATAGGATCTGAATCAATAAAAACTTGTTTTACGGCATCCATTGCTTCGTTTGTAACAATTTTTTTATTTCCCATCATCATATGCCAATGATGCATTCCTTTATCAAAATCCACCATTTGATAAGCTGGTGCTTCAGGATTAAATTGATTAGGTTGTAGTGGGTTTTCGAAAGGCTGTGTCATCATAGGAAGTGTGAATCCATGCATATATCCATATAAAATAAGTTTATTAATATCTTGAGAATGGGATATTGCATAATTCCCAGCCACAACACCTCCATATGACCATCCAACAATATGAATTTTTTTTACGTTTCTCTTCTTTTTAATCCAATTTACAATTGTTTCTAGATCCTTAGTTGCATCATTCAAATGAATAACCGGACGGTTTTGGACAGAAGGATCTGACATTTCTTTAGGACGAGAAGAACGACCAAATCCTCTGAAATCCATAGCCCAAGTATCATACCCTTTTCTGGCATACTCATCCATCCATGAAAATTTTGGTACATCAAATGCTTGAGCTGTAGGTACACTAAATGGTTCTAAAAATAAGATGATTTCATCAGATGTATACTGTTTTTTATTATTTAAGTTTTTATGAAGTAAAAATAAATTTTCTTCTCCTTGCTGAATTTCTAATTCTTGTTTTACCACTTTAGAAGTTTGATCATTTTGAGGAGTTTCTTTGATATTAGTACAACTAGACATAAGTATTATCAAAAAAATCCCTACTAAACTAATATGTTTCCATTTCATCTTCATTTAGAATATTCCTTTCATTTCATAGAAATGATAGCTATGATTCCAGCCGCAATAATTAATCCGGCTGGTAACCCTTTTGTAAATAATACGGCAATAAGAGTACCTATTAAGACACCTAACAATATCGTAGGATTCATAGGTAGAACTCCTACACCTTTTCCTCCTATGTATGACACAGTAAAACCTGCTAGAATGGATCCTAATCCGATAGGAGAGGTAATTAATTTTATTACGTTTTCACTTGTAATCTTTCCAGATGTAATTGGTACTAAAAGAAATAGCATCAGAAAGAAAATCCCAATTGTAAAAGAATATTGTTGAATAAGATGTAATAAAGTTTTTTGTCCAACAGCAAGTAAAACTCCTAATAAACAAGCCGCACCAGCTAGCGCATAATCCTTAACAAGTAGAGCGAGTGTAACAATAATCCCCAGTAACAAAAAAGGAAGCATATTCTCTTACCTCATCTATAATGTTGTATAATCCCATCTATCATTTTCAGGTACAGACACATGCACCATATTTTGATTTGCAAGGTTAATTTGTATTAAATTTGGACTTATTACAGGTTTTAAGTCTTCTCGATTTATTATAAATTTAAATGCTTCAAAGCTTGCTAGAATTCCTACGATATTCGCAACGGGAGACAGCACAGCCCATGGACGATTTTCTTGTACATAATTATTTGCCCATTTCTCATCCGCACCATGTTTGATGGAATGAAGAGCACGTCCATCTTTTAATTTATGAATTTTATTTTGCATTTCTGGTGTTAGCTCTTGTTGATAAGACGGATATCCTAACGCGATTTCATAAGGCGTAGAGTCAGGAGTTAAAGACATGACGCCACCTCTAAAGGGAGGTGTAACTGCAATCCAAATAGAAGGAATCCCTAATTTTTGAGCTGTACGATGGATAATTACTCTCGCTACTAAATTATCAGTTGCATCTATAATGACATCTGTATTCGTTAGGAATTCTAATGCATTGTCCTCGGTAACAAATTCTTTCGTTATCTCTATTTGTAATAATGGATTAATGTCTTGCAAAACTTCTAAAGCAACATCTGCCTTCGGCTGTCCTAATTTACTGTTGGAACTTAGCATTTGTCGATTAATATTGCTTGCTTCAAATACATCTTGATCAATAACATGTAAAGAACCCACACCCATTCGCGCCAATTGGATGAGTGTAATTCCTCCTACGCCCCCTGCTCCAACTACAGTAACTCTAGAATTTTTTAATTTCTCCTGCTCTGCTACAGAGATAACACCAATATTTCGCGTAAAACTTTCTTCATATATATTTTGCATATCATTATTTTTTGTTAACAAATTATATTCCTCCTTACAGTGTTTTATAATCCCATCCACCCTTTGGGACTTCTTTTACTTGAACTGGGATATGACTATCTAAATCCATTACAATGCCTTTAGGCGCTCTAGCTAGAGGTTCACGACCAGTTAAAACTTGTATTGCTTCATGAAAGCTAAATAGTGACAATAGATGAGCACGCATCGGTGTGATAATCCAGCCTGCTTTTCCATCACAAAAATCTTGCGCCCACTGTTTTGGTGCACCTTTCTCAACAGAATACCAAGCTCGACTTTTCTTTATATCAGCAATCTGTTGTCTTAATTCTTGATTTGTTAATTTGCATCCGACACTTGAGATATTTAATGCTTCTTCATAAGGAATTCCGGTTGGAAAAAATGTAGAAACAAATCCTCTTGTTGGTGGGCTACCTGACATCCCCACACTTGGTATACCTAATTCTCTAGCTGTTCTATGTATAATAACTCTTGAAGGCATATCATCTACGGCTTCTACTACAATATCATGCCCTTTTATAAGCTCGCTTACATTATCTTCATCTACTCTTGTTTGTATAAAATTTGTTGATATATAGGGATGTATATCTTTTACAACCTGTTCTGCAACTTTTGCTTTTGATTCACCTATCACACTAGAAAGCGCTAACATTTGTCTGTTAATATTAGAAACCTCAAATTCATCGGGATCAACACCGGTAATATGCCCTATTCCCATCCGTGAAAACAGAATTGCTTCATATCCACCTACTCCCCCTAGCCCAAAAATAATGACCTTCTTATTCCGAAGACATTCTTGTTCCTGTTCAGAATACACACCAATATTCTTCTTAACCATTTCCCAATAATATGAATCCATATCCATTTTGAAGTCTCCTTTATATGTAGTAACCATTTCAAAAAATAATTCCTGTATATAAAAATAGTCTAGAAGTATGTCGTATTTGTGTGCTATTTGTAAAAAAATTAAAAAACTTTCAATTCTTATTTTTTAACAAATGAATATATCTCCACTTATTAAAGAACTAAATACATATAGCAATATTTTTAGTTAACGGAAGGTGTCTTCCGTTAACTTATTAAACTTATTATTTTAGGGATCACCATACATGCCCATCAAGCTAATATTTTGAATTGTCCTCAAAACGAAAAAATAAGATTTTTTATTACAAGTTATCACAAAATTTCGTTCTGGGGGTATTTGTATTTTCTTAGCTTGATGGGCATGTGGTAATATCCCACATCCATCAACTTAAGGATTTAGACTATTTTTGAAGTTAAAAGCACGTTACTATTTTCTTATGTTAATGAGAAAGGGTGACGTGTTTTTTATGAATATGAATCAAAAACAAGAATTATCTTTATTCGCTGAAGAGTTATATCGATATATGTCTCCCGCTACACTTAATCAATTAGCCATAGAAGCAGGCGGAATGAAACGAAAACGTAAGTGCCACGGGCACCATTTCTTATCTTTGTGTGTATGGCTAAATCAACAAGTCGCTACTACCTCTCTTACTCAACTATGTAGTCAATTAGAAACTTCAACAGGAGTTTTATTAAGTCCGGAAGGACTTAATCGGCGATTTAACTCTGCTTCTGTAGCCTTCTTTCGAACTGTATTTACTACACTTCTACTCATCAGGTAGCATAGTAAAAAATTGAAACCCGTCAGGGTTTATTTGATATGCCCGCTTTTATAAAATCTACAAAAGATAATAAAAAACTATATGGAAAGACCGCATTTTGTTTGAAAATATACCTTAAGTTGATGGATGTGGGGTAGCACCACATCGCCATCAAGCTAAGAAATGCGAATACCCCCAAAAAGAAAAAATAAGTTAAATACCCATAGATAACTATCTTACAATCAATTAAATCCTTATTTTTTGATATCAAAAAATAAGGATTTAATGTTTAAAGGGGGATTCAGATTGGTTAAAAACTGACCTTTACAAATAGTTATTTTAATACTAGGTGTAAGTTCTTCTACATTAAGTACGAACGGTTATAGAATGGTCTTTAATGATTATAAGTATTATTATAAACATTACTGCAGTATTGGTTGATCACTGTATATCAACCTTAGTATTTTTCCCTTTTCGACTAAACTAGCTAATAGAAACTCCTCTGTTATTCAATTAAAGGGCGCTTTAATTAAATAAGTTTTCAAATTACGATTCAGTTTAGAAGTGATATAATTAAATAAACGAGATTGTCCATGAAATTCATATTAAAAATGACCGGTTATGCTCAAACCGAAGACATGGATGTAGGAGGTTAACCGATGACACAAGTACAAATACCCAACCAACGAATAGAAAAAAAGCGCACCTTCAAATTAATCAAGCTTACAGGGATTGCTGTTTTGATGATTGTTCTAATCACGGCTGCCTTCACCATTTGGACACCTCAGCCGAGCATTTGGGCGCTCCAAATGCTCGCCAGCAAGAATAATCCTGAAAATTTTGGCTCCCACCCATCCGATTTGCCTGCTCTTATGAAACAAACTCGGGTTCTCTCTGACATCTCATATCCATCCAAGTACCAAAAAAATAAATTGGACCTTTACCTTCCTCAAACCTATTCGAAGCCATTGCCTGTAATCATCTTTATCCACGGTGGAGGCTTTATTAATGGAGACAAGTATATGCCTGCCGATTATTCAAGGGCGCTAGCCTCGGAAGGCTTTGCTGTAGTATCCATGAATTACGAGTTAGCGCCAGGGGCCACTTTGTTTGATCAAACAAAGCAAGTCGGCGAGGTATTGTCTTATTTGCAGAAGTTAGCTCAAAAATACCCCTTGGACCCATCGCAGGTGATCTTGGCCGGTTCCTCAGCGGGAGCTTTCTTGGCCGGGGAGTTTGCCCTGATCCAAACCAATTCCGAATATGCAAATCTCGTGGGAGTCCCGCAATCTGTATCGAAGAATACAATCAAGGGCTTATTACTATATAGCGCCCCCTACGATATTACAGCATTTCAGCATAGCGATCTAAATCCCGTGCAACAATTCGTAATCAAACGTATGGGCTGGGGCATTTTGGGTGATAAGAACTGGATGGACAATCCGAAGTTTGATATCTTAAATCTGTCAAAGTATATCACTAAAGACTTCCCTCCTGCATTTGTAACCGACGGCAACACGAATTCATTTGAAACACAAGCCAGGACTTTCGTCGCTACACTTCAAGAAAAAGACGTACCAGTTACTTCTTTATTTTTCGACCCCAACGAGATAAAAGCGGGTCACGGCTATCAGTTTGGTATGGCCTCTCCAGCCAGTATACTTAGTCTGAAGCAGACAAAAGCGTTTCTGAAGGGAATCACTTCCTCTAACTAATCTTTGAGGTATTTGCCCGATCAATATGTAATATAAAAATCATATTCTTATATTAAAAGAGCAACTCCATTTCGATCAATCTTTTTTCAAAATGGAGTTGCTCTTTTTGTTGCTAAACAAAAATTGAAAGGAGTCTTTTAATCAAAATTTATTCTAAAACTACAACCTTCAAATAAAATAATTATATTTGGGGTAGCGTCACATTGCTATCAAGCTAAGCTCATACAACGTCAATCATAGTGGAGTTTTTCTAAAGGCTACGTGTAGGAAATTCAAAGATTTGCATACGAAATAAACCCTAACGGGTTTCATTTTTTTGAATTAAGCCGCTTGATTATCAGACATGGTACAATTGTAAACGACATCTAATATATCAAAGACTGTTTTCTTTTCATATCGATGAGATTTTCTCCCGTTTTGTTGTAGGAGGTTGAACAGGCGAATTAGAATCTTTGATAGCTCTTGGGTGTCTTTCTGTATAGCTTGGAAAAGAAGAAGAAAGTAATCTTTAATCATATATATGGCCTTATATTCACTCAGTTCCCGTTTCTTTTTCATAAGGAGTAATTGCCGCATTTGAAACATGGTAGAAGAACAGAGTAGAATGGCAATCAATTGATCATACAAATGGCATTCCAATCGTTCTCGTTTTATCTTTTTACAATGATGAATATGAAAGAATGATTTCCACGTTTTAAATAAAATCTCGATTTGCCAACGTAAAGAATACCAATCATGTACTTGTCCCATTGGGAAAATATCTGTAGGAGTATTTGTCATATATACATTGATACCGCTAAGTCGTTTACTACGATCGGAATACTTCATTCCTTTCTTTTTTTCTCTTACAGTTTGATCTTGTAATCGTTTTTGCTGCTGTTCTTCTGTAAGTCGATGAACAATTACACGAGCTGGCACTTTATCAATCATTCCTACATAAGCATCAGATATTTCGTATGTTTGCCCTGGTTGAAGAGAATTCATTAATGCTTCCATATCTATCTGTTTATATTCTGTTTTCTTCTTTAGTTTTCCATTTTGATAATAATCAGGATTAGGATTTTTTTGATAAATACGTGTATTTGATTTAATACGAGAGATATAGTAAGCCTTTTTATCTTGTATATGTTGAAGATCTTTCAGATGAAAATAGCCTAAATCCCGAATACACAAATCATTTTCTTTCACGGTTGGAACACACAGAGAACCATAGGTTCGATCATGTTGTTTTCCTGGACCTGTATGAATATGTAAAAACTGTCCACTTAATAGATCATACTCCAATTGAATTTTTAATCCCGCTGTATGGCTGCATCCTCCAGCACCTGGATAAACGCTTGAAAAGGAATTAGGTAGTTGAAATGCAGTTGAATCTAAAATACGAATACGTTTGAAAACAGAAGTATAGGGAGAAGAAAACGATACAGATGAAGCTAATTTTTGGTTTAGTAGTTTGGCTAATATCTGTTGTAAAAAATGAACAGCTTCCTGATTAAATCGTTGATTCAGTCCCTCAGGACTGATAAGCACTTCTGTCGAGGCTTCTAAACAGCTAGATAGCTGAGTTAAAGAGGTCGTAGCAACTTTTTGGCTCATCCACACACATAAAGCGATTAAATCCTTTGCTTGGTACTTACTCAATCGCTGAACAAATCCAACATCCCTAGCAAGATTCTGTAAGGCGTTTGGAGATAAAAACCTTTGAATTTCTTGAGCAAATAATTGTAATTCATCAGATATAGAAATAGACATACAAAAACGCCATCCTTTCCTATGATTCTACGAAAAGAATAGCGTATTTGTTAAATGACAATAAAGTTGTTTAATTCTTATTGGACTAACGCGCAGTTTAGTGCAAAAATCAAAGGTAAGGAAGGATTTCCACCTTTACCTTATTTTAACTTTAGCTCTAGTATAGGGTATGGACGTCCACAAGAATCTGTCTCCGTTTCACTTACTATAAAAAAGCCATTATTAATATAGAATTTAGTTGCACTCTTATTGTCTTTATTTACATCAACTGTTGTAATATCAAAGTCTTTAATTAAAGAATTAATAATAGCTTTACCGTATCCTTTACCTATTTTATTAGGTTTTAAGAATAACATTTCTAAGTGTTGTTTATTTATAGCAGAAAAGCCAATTAAATCCTCTTTCTCATACCATAACTGGACATTAAGATGTGGGAAATATGAGGGTATTTCTTTTTTAAACTCTTCTCTATCAGTATCTCTTAAAAAATGATGAGTAGCTAAAACCGACTCTTCCCATATATTCAAAATTGTATCATAATCTTTCTGATTTGCTTTTCTATATATCATTAATATCTCTCCTTTAGTTTTAAATTATCAACTCCTTCCCAATAAGTATTTTATGATTTTCATGTTATATAACCACGAACTTAAAATGTTCATTAATAAAACCTCCAAATAAACATTTAGATAATTTGATTATAATATCAAATCTTTATTATTACTTTACAGTATTTTTTCATTTTAGGGGGTATTTTGTTTTTTGACTTGATAGCGATGGGGTAGCACCACACATCCATCAACTTAAGAATTTTCAATAATCCCAAGTACAAAAAAACGTTATTCTTTCTAAACAAGCTAGATGAGAAAGAATAACGTTTTTTTATGATTCTCTCGTTTCAAGATGAATTACAATTATTTGTGGAAGAATTACAACGATATGTTACACCTGTATTCTTGGAAGAGCTTGCAAGAGAAATAGAATTTATAAAACGCAAACGTAAGTTTTCTGAGTCGGACTTAGCTACTGTGTGTATTTGGGTCGGTCCACAGGTGGCAAGTGAGCCCATAGTCCGATTATGTAGTAGGCTTCATGCAGCTACTGGTACTTTGCTTAGCCTCGAAGGCTTAAATAAACGTTCAAATGCTAAAGAAGTTTTGTTTTTACAACATATTTTCTCTTTACTGTTACATCAAAAAGTAGCTGAACAAACGCAAATGCAATGTAGACAAAAGGATTTAACATCTAAAGAACATAAGAAGCAAATTACATATAAAGAACGCAGTAAGCGATTAGTGCAATTAACTTTTACATTACAAATATTCCTTTGGAATATCTACCAAAAGAACAAATATACGATTTTTATTCCTTACGATGGCAAGTTGAACTTATCTTTAAAATTTGGAAATCATTTTTTCGTATTCACCATTTTAATTCTGCAAAATTAGAATGACTAGAATATCACTTGGCGTACCACCAACATTTTAACGAAAATATACGCTAAGCAAATTTTGACATAAAAAAGCGATGATTTTACTACTCTAAGCAACTTATTCATTTTCAAAAACGAGGGTTTTTAAGACAAATAAAATTCACATTTTGAGAATCTCTTAACGTATAAAAACGTTAAAATGTGCATGTTCCCCCTTTTATAACCTTAAAACTCACTCCAGTAATTCCTTACAATGTATATATATTGATAACGCAAACCCTAATTACAGACAAAGGGAGAAGAATGTTTATTATTCTCCTCCCTCTGTCTATTAACAATACTTGATTATAGCTCTGTAAACTTTTTTATTCATCTCGTGTTATTCTACGAATAGTTTAAGATATAAATACTTCTTATTTGATATTTAGTGCTGATTCACTGAAAACATATATTCTTTGTATGTTTTTCGTGTGGATAGAATAAGCCCCATCATTAGCATGTTCGAAAATAAAGAGCTTCCGCCATATGATAAAAATGGAAGTGCAATACCTTTGACAGGCATTAATCCCACAATCATACCGATATTTTGAAAAAATTGTAACATTAGAACGCCTACAATTCCTGCGCATAGTAAGGTGCCGAATAAATTACCTGCGGAATTACCAATTATAAGTATTCGGGAAAGTAGTAAGAAGAATATGCATATTATAAAAGTGGCAACTATAAAACCGCCCTCTTCGGCAAGAGTGGCAAAAATGAAATCAGTATGTTTTTCTGGAATATAAACATTTCCAGAACCGAAGCCTTTTCCTTCTACCCCTCCACTACCAACAGCTAAAAGTGATTGTTGAGTTTGATATCCCTGATCTGTATGCTGAAATGGATCTAACCAGCCTAAAATTCGCGATTGTTGGTGAGGCTTTAATAAAGTAACTAGCTTATTGAAGAAAATATCTGGATATTTTACGTATATAAATATTAAAGCAGACAATACAGTCATCGGAATTCCTGCACATAGTATGATTAACTTTTTTTGAATTCCTGACATAAATATAATACATGCAATGGCTGCTATATATAGGAACACCATTCCCGTATCGGGTTGACTATATACAAGTAACGCAGGTGGAATAGTTATCAAACATATTTTACCAATCAAAAGTAAATCAGTTTGAAATGT
This sequence comes from Bacillus sp. HMSC036E02, assembly GCF_001836235.1. NCBI lineage: Bacteria > Bacillati > Bacillota > Bacilli > Caryophanales > Bacillaceae > Bacillus > Bacillus sp. HMSC036E02. The sequence goes on from NZ_KV827865.1 coordinate 13,929, forward strand.
CCGTGCCATATACTGTGCATTATGTTTTACGACTAAACTTGCGGCCAGAAGAATTAAGGCAAGCTTAAAAAATTCAGCTGGTTGAATAGCACCAACAATTGGAAATCTAAACCATCTTTTTGCCCCTAATATTTCAGGTGTAAAACTTGACACTGGTAATACCTTTAAAATGATAATTGAGATGAACCCCACAATATAAATCGGCCAAGCTAATTTTTGTAATTGATCTAAATCGATATTGGCAACAATTAATAATAGAACAAAACCTATGGCGTAATTTACCATTTGTTTCACAGCAAAATTTTGGTTACCATATTGCCCGGTTTGCTGACTGCTGTATATTGCAACAATACTGGTGATACATAATATGAATAAAATGAATATTAGTTTTTTATCTAATTTTTTTAAAAAAACTATTTTCCCCACCATTTCAACCCCCTAGACATTGTGGTATTTACTTTTTATAGGAACTATCCTGTTTTTTATGTGTACATTAACATTTATTAATATAATTTTACAATAATAAGGAGATATTGAACATTCTCAAAATTATCCATACTGATGAGGCTACTTTAAAAGGTGACTGATTAGTGTGGATAAGGAAAGTTTATTTAAATGGAGACATTATGAGCCTAATATTATTTTGTTGAACGTGAAATGGTACCTACGGTAAAACCTAAATTCTCGTGACTTGGTGGAGTGCTTTTTAAGTCTTGCCTACTTTGCATGAGTCACTCCAAACTCATCTGAACCAGGCATGTAGTCAGACCATTTTTAGAATACGGGTATCACCATGACCTGGTTTAATAAATACCTCACACGAATCTTAAAATTCTTACATTATAATTTTTCTGAATTACTCTTTAAATTTTTTCGGAGAAGTTCTTCAATAAGCTTTGCTTTTTCATTCACCCTTGTTGCATATGTGAAATCACCATAACAATATGGATACCTAAAATTTTTTTTATTTCCACCACAAGTGTACATCTCTGGATTTTGATCAACTTTCATCTTAGAAAAACTTTTGGCCGAATCTTCCGAGTGTTGTTTAACTTCTTGACTAGCAATAAAATCAATATACCCTGGTCCCATATTATAGCTTTGAATAATTGTCTCCATGCTAACATCTTTTTCCGTTCCATATTTGTACATTTGAGCAAAGTGTTTGACCCCTTGTCTAATGCTCAAGCTTTTCTCTTGAATTTCATTTGGCTTTAATCCCAGTGATTCAGAAGACTGCATAGGGTCGTTTCCCTCACCTCTACTCTCTTGGTACATAATTCCTAATAAAACTGCTGTTTTACCTTCTAAATTATATTTTTCTAATTCTCTTTTCACGGTTAGCTCATATTGCAATAAACGTTGTTCGGTAGCAATAGCTTTATTTCTTTGAATATTGGTTTTATGCTTAACATAAAATATTACAGACATGGTTCCTAAACCTAAAATACTAATAAAGAATAATATAATAAATCGTTTTTTAATCGTATGCTTCATACATTACTCCTCCTCCTATAAAAAATCCGTACCTTTTTGGACTCAAAATTATTTTTTTAGGTGTAAAGTTTAATATAGGAATTTAAAGAAAAAACAACCGCCTGAATTGTGGATTTTTCAAGGCGGCTTATTTTTTGAATCGTTTCCTTCCTCCTACAAGTATTACACTTTTTTTTTGAAATTTTTTGTTCTTTGTTTTGCCCAATTGATACATTTCTTTTCAATTAAATGATACGATACTATAGAACAAAGTATTGTCATTGTAATACATAAGATAAGAAGGAAAAGGATAGGTATTTTTGTATACAAAAGTTTAAATAGTACCATCATGATTGGAAAATGACATAAATAGATACTATATGAAATTTCTCCTAAGTATACAAATACACTCTTATTTAAAATTTCTTTTACCTTTAGATTATTCATAGCCATTATAATCAGTATACTAACGCCAATTACGACACCCCAATCCTTTAATAGGAAAGCAGTATCACTACGAGAAATCAGCAAAATTCCAGTAGAGTATACATATAAAAAGATTCCTAGTGTGATAAGAAGATTTCTTTTTAAATTTTTCATATTTCTATATAAGTGGGTAAGTTTTTCCTGATACTTAAAAAGTAACATTCCGACCATAAACATAGATGTGAAATGCAGTGTATCGGCATAACCATTATAAAATCCCTCAGCTTTCCCAATATGCAACATATTAAGAAAAATACTAATTAAAGAAAAGCTCATAGCAAACAGCATCGTTTTCTTCCAACTCTGTTTATAAAATAGAAGGAATAACAAGGGAAACACGATAGATATACGCATTTCTTGAGCTAATGACCAGATAACCGGATTATAATTATCCGTAAAAAAGTTATTAAGAAGTACAAAGTGATCGATAATATCTAATTTTGTTATTGGCCCTTGCCACTTATCATAGAACCAATCTCGAAGTCCTGTAACTTCATATGATGAAAATAAAATAAATAAAGCAAAGGTGATAAATATCCAGAAATAATAAGGGATATAGATTCGTACAAATCTCTTAATTAAATATCCCCAATAATTTGTTTTTGAATGATAGAGTGCCATAGATAGCACAAAACCACTGAGTACATAAAAAATGATTACAGCTTCTCCACCAGCCCATAAAAACCTAAGAGGCGATAGTTTTATAGAATTAGGCAATGATGGTAGCATCAAACAAAAATGTCCGATTACCACTGTAATAGCTGCTAATCCCCGTATAGAATCTAACTCTTTTATTCTCTTACTCATAAAGTCTTCTCCTTGTAAATTGTAGATTTTACTGTTAATAAAGGCCACTATACTAGTGTAGTGGGAGAATTGTACATATATACGTATAGGATAGAAGGAACTATTAAAATAAAAAGTAGGATAAACTTTAAATTTTTGAACTCTTTTTTTTAAGTAATCTAACTTTAAATATTGTTCTTATCACATTACTTTTAGCAGAAATCACCCCATTATTACTGTTCGACTATATTTTTAGTATTACAATTAATAGACAATCTAAGTAATAAGTTTGTTCCACAGTTACAAAATAATTAAACCAGTGTGCCCCAATTGAATATCAAAACACACTGATAACTTAGTCTTTTTCTTTTTGTCTACTAAAAAGGGGTAAGACCCCATCACAATCAAGCCAAGAAAATCAAATACCCAAAACAAGAAAATTTGCATCTCCAAATTATGGTATCATTAAACAAAAATGTCCAAATACAACTGTTATAGCCGCTAGTCCTTATATGATTCTAATTCGTTTATTCTCTTACTCATAAGGTGTTCTCCTTGTAAATTATAGCTTTCGTTATTAATATAGATGACTATACTAGTGTAGTGAGTGAAGTAAATATATTTTGTTTACTTTTCTTTAAACTTCCGATATAAACACTACAGAAAATTGTGGATCTTTTAAAAGCATTTTTCATATTTATGCATAAATTATAGAATAAATATAGAAAGAAAAAAGAAATTTTATCTAAAAAATTTTTTAAGATTTTATTAAATTTATTGACTCACATAAACATATTTACGTATTTTAAAAGTTATTTTGCCGTTAATAAAAATCACCATACTAGCGCAGTTGGAGAATTGTACATATTGTGCTTATGTTTCGTTACATTCCTGATATAAACAGTACATAGTCAATCTGTGTATCTTTTGAAGAGAATTTTCGTATTTAATTAAGCATAAATTATAAAATAATAATCGTTAAAAATTTGTATTGTCTTTTAGAAAGCACTTTAAAACTGTTTTCTAAACCCTTGTTATAGTCTGTCTGACTCATATTAAACTTATAAATAGACTTGTTAGTAACTTTTCATGCTAATTATTCCTTTCTTCATGC
>NZ_KV827866.1:0-1046 GCF_001836235.1 Bacillus sp. HMSC036E02
TATCAATATTAAATAAACCATATTCACTTATTTCCGTTTTCGGTAATTATGTAAATACGAAACCCCTTCAGCAAGTAAACTGAAGGGGTTTTTTCTAGATACATTAAATACTGATAAGTGGTGTCATGGTAACTACGGTTGTGTAGAATGTATATGTTTGATTTTAAAATAAATATGTATATACAAGTTTTATAATTGTTACGGTTGCTCCAAGATAAGCAAACCATTCCCAGAGGGGTGTTTTTTATTTAGAATCATTCATATTGTTATGTTCTCCTTTTTTTAACATCTGTTAAACAATATATTATCATAATTATGAGATTTTTGATTAATTAGATCATTTTAATTAAGTAGTTCTTTACTTCGAATAGATTTTATAATCTCTTTATTTATACACTTTTGAATGTATACTTTTCTCAGTGTTTCTACTAAAAATAGCTAAGGTAGGATAAACCTAATAAAATAAACAAAATGAAAGTAAACTAATTATTTAAAAATTTTACTTTCAAATCAGAAAAGGTTAGATCCTCGATAGGCTTCACCCCAGCCATAAACCTTACGATCAAAAACAAAGGGTAACTCAATTATCAAACTCATATAAATTTTCAATCCTGTCTAAACACCCATTAGGATATGCAACTGATTATCTATTTTTCTTTACATAATCTCCAGATACAGTCCATATCAACTATAGATTCTTGTCTTATGCTAAATGTAATCAAAAAGCAAGTAGATAAAGATAATGATTAAAACATTAACTCTACATACTTTTTGATGAATATTACAAATAAACAGGAGGTAATGAAAAATGATTAAAACATTATTAGCAGGAGCACTTTTAAGTACAGGATTGGTAGCGGGAGGTGCAGCAGGTGCAGATGATGCGAAAATGGACAATTTAAAGTCAAATGAAAATGGTTCAAATCAAGTAATTACACAAAGTGCAGATGGAACAACGTCTTTCTCACAAAACTTTGATTTACCTAAAGATGCAGTGCCAGCAACTCCTAAAGGAGATGTAAAAACTGTTGAAAAATCAGAAGGTA
>NZ_KV827866.1:1146-2792 GCF_001836235.1 Bacillus sp. HMSC036E02
CCTGGATTTGAAATGGGAGCCCCTGAAAAACCAGAACATGCAAAAACTGTTGAAAGAACAGAGGGTACAGAATCACAACCTGGATTTGAAATGGGAGCCCCTGAAAAATCAGAACATGTAAAAACTGTTGAAAAATCAGAAGGTACAGGTACAGATTCTCAAGAAGGAAAAATGGTACCGACAAATGAAGGTACAGAATCACAACCTGGATTTGAAATGGGAGCCCCTGAAAAATCAGAACATGTAAAAACTGTTGAAAAATCAGAAGGTACAGGTACGGATTCTCAACAAGGAAAAATGGTACCAACAAAAGAAGAAAATTAAATAATATATAGTTATAACGAAGAGCATCCAAAAAGTGGTGCTCTTTTTATATGATAGGGATCAACTAGTTTTACTCAATATAGAACTGTAGGAGGAATTGAGGCTAGAACATGGGGGACTGTCTCTTCAAACCATGGTGTTTGAAACAGTAGTTTTAGTAGTAACGTTACAATACAAACATTTTGTTAGAGATTTTTTAAATTTACATACACTCTAGATAGACTACATATAAACTTCAGATACTTGTTTTATGATACAAGTAATCAAACAAAAGGAGGGCAATACAAAATGATTAAAACAGTATTAACAGCGCACTCTTTTAAGTACAAGAGAATATTAGCAGATGGAGAAAATGTTGAAGATGTACAGACAGATAAACATATTCCATATAAACAAAATGAATTGCAACAAGCCAAAAGTACGATTCTAAGAAGTTTGAGTTATAAAAAGAAAATAGATAAGTATAGTGAAAATAGATAAATTGACAAGAGAAAAGCACTTTGTGTATATCACAGGTGCTTTTCTTACGATTAGTCAGCCTATATTTTTAGATTTTTAATGGACTGGATATCACAAAATATAGGTATCCATTTTTATGCATGCAAAATACCCCTAGCAGGGATTCATTTTTTTACTAGGGGCGGATATGGTATGATGAATGAAACTATGATGTTAGGCTGCTAACCGAGAATCATAGTGTATATTGTGTGTAATAAGGTGAAGGAGAAGTTTCAATAACTTATTTACACATGCAATGGACGCAACTTTATGACATTTGTTATAGGGTTGCGTTTTCTTTGCTATATAAAATTTATATAATAAATGAGAAATTAACAAAGTGGACAATTGAACCATCGGAGTTTAGAGGTGATTAGTTATAACTGTCTGGAGGTATTTGTACCAGAATATAATGTGTTAATATTTTGACATTTTTTGTGTTTTATGCTTTTTATTTATAATAAATGTATTAAAATCTTTTTTTCTCATACATTTATTTGGTTATTCATCTTATTAAGTGAATTAAAATATATCCATTTCCTTATATAAATGAGTATATTTATGTTAAATTGTGTAAATATGTGTAAATAGATAATATGAATATATAAGTAATAGATATTACTTATATATTCATATTTTAAGTTTCTGAAAATATAGCGGAGGGATAGTATGAAAAGGGGACAGAAACGAAAAACACAAAATTTAGTGATAGTAACTGCCGCATTATCTATGTTTGCTACTGGAATAACGCCCTCATTAGAAATCTTTGCGGAAGAACAAGCGCAGCAACAGAAAGTGTATGAAGCTGTTCAAAATCATCAAGG
>NZ_KV827866.1:2892-6601 GCF_001836235.1 Bacillus sp. HMSC036E02
GCTGTTCAAAATCATCAAGGAAATGGTGACTCGAATTGGATATTTGCTTTATCGTTATGGAAACCGCTTATTTTGAATTTTTAAGTTGATGGCATGGGAATTATTTTATATAAAGGAGAGTCATGCAGCAGTCAAAAATCAAAAACAAAAAAGGGGGAAATTATTTTGAAAAGGATTTCATCTTTATTACTAACTATGCCTATTATTTTAGGAAGTATTGCTACGATTCCTCATACAAAGGTTTCAGCTGAAACAATGTCATTCAATCAAGAAACATTTACTTTAGAAACATTGAATCAACAGACAGATCAAGCCATTGCAAATGGTAATTTTGAAGCTCATTTGAATAATCTCACAGCATATCTGAATGGAAATATTGGGGGTATTACTGAAGAGAATTTAAAAAAGAAGCTTGCAGACCCAGCATTTGCAGCAGCTTTGGCTCAGTGGCAATTCATATCACAAACAGGTGCTGTAACAATGGCTACATTTGCAAAAAAAGATGCTGATCATCAGAAATTTCTTGGGTGGGCTATGAAAAATACAGATGTGATGAATACCTATCTTGAAGGTGGTAGTCCAACTGGAAAAAATCCTGTAAATGCACTTGAGATATGGAATACAATCTGGAATGCGGATGCAAATTCTCACGAAGGATTGTATTTAAAACTAGCGATAGCTACATCGTTAGCTCATGCTGAACCTATAAAATATTGGACAAACAATCAACCTATTAATCCATTAACAAGGTACCAACATTATAAATCAGCAGATCAAAATAATGAGTTACTTCCTTGCTTTAGAACATATGATGTTTGGCATTTAAGATTAGTAGTGAATACTTGGTCACCAGAAGAAGATTTAACTTGGGCAAGGAATATGATTAATATGGAACATCCAGAACTTAAAAATCAAGATAAGGTAGGGGAAAGTGCATATTTGATTAATTATGTAACCCATAACAAAGATGGAGTTAGCATTCACGCTGGAAATGATGCATTCTATGGTTTAGGTTGGAATCTTTCTTCCATTTACAAATTTGGTGGGGTATGCGGTAATATTTCGAAGTTTGGTACGCAAGTAAGCCAAGCGTTTGGAGTAGCAGCTATGCCTGTTGGACAACCTGGACATTGTGCACTTATATGGAATAACAAGCCATCTTCTTGGAATTTAGGAAATGATATATCTGGATGGAGTCAGTCGAGCCGTCATGATGCAACTGTTATTCCTTGGTCAGATAATAGCCCGACAAATCAAGCGCCGTATATGCTACTATTTGAAAATGCTGAACGTGACCCAGTAAAACTAGATCAATCAGAGCGATTACGCTGGTTAGCGAAAGCGATGACTTCAAAAGATAATAAAATTGCAATTTATAAAATATCCACCAATATTTTACCAATCAATTTTTTAGTATGGGAAGATTACGTTTCTCTTATGTTACAAAATCCAAATGTAACAGATGCTGAGTGGAAAGAATTAAATAAAAATATCATTTCTGTTTTTGCAAATGAACCGCGACCGATGATGGATCTTCTTACTCAAATAAAGAACCATGTACCAAATACAGATGATATCTTAGAAGGAGACCAATTTGCATGGTCGCTGAAAGGAATTGGAGATTTTGAATTCGCAAAAGTAAATTTAAATAAATTAACAGAAGAAATGCAAATTGATCTAAAAGCAGGTGTACCACATAACTACTTTGATAGTACATATGCAAGTATTAAAGTGCAAAATACATCAGGTAAAGTGTTCTATAACAAAGAGGTTTATGGGAATAAACAACAAAATGCTGAAACACAAAAAGTTCCAGTAAAGATCGGTGATTTTATTGAACTTACACATCTAGAAGGCAGAGAGAGGGCAACATTAATAAATTTAGGTAATAATAAACGTGAAAACTTTGATAAAAAAGCAATGTATGAAGTTACAAAAGATGGCCTGAAAAAAGTAAATCAAGTTGTTAATCCGAAACCAGATACAGAAGCTCCCACACAACCACAAGGATTATATGCAAGCAACGTTGCTTTTAACAGTGTAGAGCTAAAATGGAACCCTTCTACAGATAATATAGGTGTAAAAGAATATCAGGTACTACGCGATGGACAATTGATTCAAACAGTACAAGGAACGACGTTTACTGATCAAAACTTAACAGCTAATAAGGAATATAAATATGCAGTGAAGGCTGTAGATGCAGCTGGAAATACATCAATTCAAAGTAACATTCTTCCGGTAAAAACAAAAGATCAAAATGTATCTTATGAAAAATGGGATCCGAAGAAGGCATATACAAAGGGAGATAAAGTAGAACATCAAGGGACAGTGTATGAAGCTGTTCAAAATCATCAAGGAAATGGTGACCCAAATTGGATATTCGCTTTGGCATTATGGAATCCACTAACATAGGGGTCTGATGTATATTGAAACTACGCCAAAATGTTTATGGTAATTATGGAGTTTCCCCTTATGCCCATCAAGCTAAGATTTTTAATTACCCCCAAAACGAAAAATTTATTTCTCTACAGTTATTTATGATAAATTAATCGAATTTCTTTTTTCAACAGATGATTAATTTTTAAAAATTATACTCAAAGGTTAGGATTTTACAATAACTTTTATGAACTATTAATACTTCATAAAAGTTATTGTGAATTTTGTGAATGAGTGTTTTTGGCTTTCTACTTTAATAAATCCATGATGAGCTTCGATAATTGATTTTGCTAGTGCTAAGCCAATTCCAATGGACCATTCTTTATTATAATTTTTTGTTTTGTAAAATCTATCGAATATATATGGAAAATCTTCTGATGCAAAAATAAAGTAAAAGAGAATAAAGCATATATATTCCTATCGGAATCATATCTTATGCTACAAGTCCAAACAATTGATGGACGAATTCTTTCTGATTTTGGATAGACTGGTTCCGTAAATTAATCTGTTCTTTTTAATCATATGCATGGCTTCTACTCCAGAAAGAATGGATATTGCTGTGTCAAAAGATTTGAGCCCCAACATAGAAAGGATACACTTCTTTATAAAGCGATGATCTTGTTCTACCATATTATTTAAGTACTTTTGTTGTCTAAGTTGCATACCATCAGGTATGCTTTTTTCTTTTTTCAACTGTTCAAGTGCTATAGAATAAGCCGGATTCTTATCGACTGTTATCGCACGTGGCTTTGAAACATGAAAAGACCGCAAAGCTTTCTTGAAAAAGTGCTTTGCAGCCTTTTGGTCTCTTGTTTTGCTTAGACAAAAATCGGTTGTGTCTCCTTTCGAATCAACAGCACGGTACAGGTACAGCCATTATCCTTTAACTTTTATATATGTTTCATCAACTTTCCAAAAATTATTGGTTTGCTTCAGGTGATGACGAATTCGTTTGTCCAATTCAGGGCCATACTGATGAACCCAACGCATAATCATGGTATGAGAAATGATAGCGTCTTTTTTCTTATCTTTCTATGCAATCATAAACCATTTATCTCGAAAAAGTGAGTGGGGAAGAGAACGCATGAAAATCATAACGCGTCAGCTTATTTCAATGATTTTCTTGTCTTTAATTAAATTAGTCTTTATATCTATTCATAGTGTGTACTTTATACTGTCCATTGGCGTTAATTACAATGGTAATATAAAAAAATAAACAAGGGAACAAATGAAACTTGTGTCATGTCTATATATTGAAACCATAATAAAAGTG
>NZ_KV827866.1:6701-7201 GCF_001836235.1 Bacillus sp. HMSC036E02
TATATATTGAAACCATAATAAAAGTGAGGGGAGTTTTATGTTTATTTAAATAAGTTCGAGGTGTGGAAATGGAACAAAAGTTTATTGAAAAATGTAATCATGATGAGCTGGACTATGTTATAAAAGACTATTGGCAAGATGTATGGAATTATTCATTTATTATTACGAAAGATCCACACTTATCAGATGACATCACACAAGATGTCTTTATAAAGGTTTTTAAACATTGGCACTTGTTTCGAAAGGAGTCATCTATTAAAACGTGGATATTAAAAATCACAAGAAATACGGCAATAAACTATTTGAAATCCTCTTATTTTAAAAGGATATCTTTAGTGGGATTTTTTAGTGACGATAAACAATCTCCATCGGCAGAACAAGAATTTTTTAAGCAAGAGGAAATGAATGAAGTGTGGGATGTAGTACTAAAACTACCTAAAAAACACCGTGAAATACTAATATTGGACGCGAAATATGAATTATCTTATGAAGAAATGGCT
>NZ_KV827866.1:7301-8648 GCF_001836235.1 Bacillus sp. HMSC036E02
ATCTTATGAAGAAATGGCTGAAACATTAGGTGTATCAATTGGAACAGTCAAATCTAGATTAAGCCGAGCGAGAAGTAAAGTTTCAAAATTAATAGGGGAGGGTAGAAGTGATGAACAGTAAAAATAATTCTGACTGGTATAGTAAAATAAAAAACGGCCCAATGGGGCATCGGAAAGATGAAGAAGAATTTATTCATAGAATAAAGCAATCTATATACCTAAATAGTGAAGTAGATTCTATAACATATAAGAAACCATCTCGTAAAAAAGCATTGCCCGTTGTAGTTGTGTTGGTTTGTACAATGTTATTTTTTATTGTTCAACAACCTGGGCTTGATGATAATAAATCACCGGTACAAAGTAGTACTCAAATTAAGCCTAAAACAAAAGATGAGTCTGCTCAAGAGCCATCATTAAAACAGTTTATGAATGATTTATCTCGAAGTACAAATTCAAAAAATGAAAATGATTTGTATAGAGCATTAAATGATGAAGTTTTATTTAAAGGGAAGAGTTATAAGAAGGATGAATTGAAATTTGATGAAGATTTGTTTCATGAGTTACAAGTCGCTCTTACAATGGGGGGAGGATTTGCAAATGATACAAAGAAGGTATATAAAGTACCAAGTGGAATGACAGAAAGTAACCAATCAAAGCGAAAACATTTTATATATGTAACTGTTACTGGAAATAAAACGAAAATTTTAGCTGAACCAAAACGAGAATCACAAGTTTTATATGAAGTATCTAATGAGGTGGTAAAAGCTTGGATTCCAGAAAAAGTGCAGAATGATGGATATATAAAAATATCGACATTTAACGGCAATACTGGGTATGTACAAAAAGAGTATGTTTTAACTGATATTAAATATTCATTCGTGTTCGAAAAGGATCAGCAAGGTTTGTGGAAAATAATGGATATAGATTCTATATGGTAAAAGAGGAAGGTTCACTTTAATGAACCTTCCTCTTTCTTTGTTATTATTTTCTTTTTGAAGTGTATGCCAGGACTCTAAAATTTCTGATGTAACGAGAGCAGCGATGTTTTTTTCTGGATTACTACCAGGAATAACGACAGAAATGGCGATTTGTGGATCTTCGGTAGGAGCATATGCAATGAAAAGAGAATGATTTATCATTCTTTCTTGCTTATTCGGAGAACCTGTACTACCCGTTTTACCTGCGACATGAAAGGGTAAATTTTTAATCTCCTCTATATTTTGACTCATTCCACCGTGCACGACACTCCAAAATTCTATAGGATAACGATTTGAACTTTCTAAAATTGGTTTAAACTTTTTTGTTTCCTTACCGTCCTGACCAATAATCGCACTTACGATTTGAGGT
>NZ_KV827867.1:0-218 GCF_001836235.1 Bacillus sp. HMSC036E02
TGCATATGGAATGTTAGGATTACAAACTCCCATCTATTTTATTTTTTCGGTTGGTTTATATATTTTTGCTTTGAATTATTATTATAAGAATCATATTAAAAAACTTCAGGAATCAATCAAAAAATCAAAATCATCGAAAAAAAACTCTAGTTTTGGAGTAGTGGCTTTTGTAGTATTGGGTCAACTCATTGCTAATATCAGTCTTGGTTTTGCAACAC
>NZ_KV827867.1:318-22774 GCF_001836235.1 Bacillus sp. HMSC036E02
ATAGAAGATGGGGGTAGAACACATGAAACCATTTAAAGAGTCTGTATTGAATTTTAAGTATATAATCGTGGTTCTCCTATAGTCAGTAAAGAATGCGGAAAAGAAAAGGGAGAAGCAACATCATGAATATAGAATTACATTTAGATAAAGCAAGGATGGGGAATTATGCAATTTTCTAAAGAAAAGTTTTTACCAAATGGTTCTATTGTTCTCTTAAAAGGAGGGACAAAAAAGGTTGTAATTTACGGAAGAAAACAACTACTTATGGTTGAAGAACCTGTATAACTACATAGGCTGTTTTTATTCAGAAGGATTATAAAACTAATCCACTTAACGAAGGTAGAACAGCTCCTAAGATTGTTGACAAGGGTACTTTTGATAAATATGGATTTGAAGGTATTGCATACGAATTACCTGACCCCACTAGTCGGTTGTTGGTAGAATGTGGATGAAATGCTAAACTTATTAAGTAAGAGAGGAGAACGAGTTAAATGATTAAGCCTTTATACGCCGAAAATATTATAGTGGGTGTAAAATATAAAAATAAGCTCAATTGGTATATAAATGAATCGGATTTATGGTGTTTAGATTATAATCAAGCTGGTTATTCTCCTAGTGAATATCCAGAAGAAAGAAAAGGCATTAGTATTTTAAATGAGACTACAATAGCTAACTTTTTAGAAAGAATAGAAAAATATAAAAGATTTACAGAAGATATTAGGTTAGAATTTTTAAGAGAACTAAGAACTAATAGAGAAGAAGCCTATTATGATTATAATCCATGTTTCCTAATAGATTTTGAGCGTTTAATTTTTTATTCTAATTATCCGGAATCAATATCTTTTGAAGAATATATTCCGAATAACTGGAGAGGTTATTTACAGCGATTTGATGAACAAGTACCCTATGAATATAGATACTGGGAAGATAAGAATAAAAGCTATTTAGTTAGAGAGGATTAGGTCATTGAAGAAAATAAATTAATTATGATAAAAGAAACATTTAAGAATGAAGAAACTGGTGGTGTAAAAGTAGCAGCTATTGCAGCTGGATCGGGGCAGTTAATTGCTAATATAATTCTTAGCATTGCAACACAACAGATGGGGGTAATTGTATTTATGTGTGCATGCACAGTGATTTCGTTTGTTTTGTTTTATTTTATATGATTATAGAACTCCATAAGTACTATTATTTACGGAAGCATATAGAAGATGGAGGGAAAATGCGTATAGGCTTTTAAAGAGGATTTGTTGCATTTCAAGTGTATAATTGCATTCTTCTTATGGAAGCCATTCACGAGGCTTATAGCAATAAAAGATGTATAAGTGGAAGATTATATTCTGGTAAAACATCTGAAGGAATGGAAATTAGGTTTGTTCTTATTAATGATAAGATTATAGCTGTTTATCCCGTGTATTAAAGAATGTGAGGTACTCAAAAATGAAAGTAACTAATCAGCCCATAGTTAAAAATGTAAGAAAATATAGAGGTAATTGCTAAGAAGCACTCCCCCTAAGTTTCAGATGAAATTAAATGATTGAATATTTACATTTAAATAATCGACTATTTATGCTTTAATATTTATATGTACATAATTGGGATAATTAGGGATTTAAATTTAATATGTTTTAAGAAAGGGGAATGTTTTTTATATGGAAACTCCAGAAAATCAATTTAAACGTGCACTTAATCCTTGGTTCTCCATTTGGACAAAACCACGTGATACAATGAAAGAAATTTTTATATCCAAACCAAAGAATGTGTTTTTACTCATTTTATTAGGCTCATTCGTACAGACTTTAGATCGAGCATCTTCTAAAAATATGGCGGATTCAATAAGTAGTCCAGTTTCATTAATCTCAATGGTTATATTCGGTACCTTCGTTGCCTTCTTAATTTATTATTTTTTGCTACCAGCGTTATTTAATTGGGTGGCAAAAAAACTTGGTGGACAAGGTACCTTTGAAAAAACACGTTACTCAGTTGCCTATTCTTATATCCCTTACGTTTACTCTCTTATATTAGTTTGGGTGCCTTCATTTTTCTTGTTTGGGATAGAAAACTTTACGAGTGAGACACCGAAAATGGAGAGTAGCATAACTTTAACGATTTTGTTTCTTATTTTTGCCATAATTGATATAGTTATTGGAATTTGGACAATCATTATTTCCTTAAAATGTTTAGGAGAAGCACACCAATTTTCAGCATGGAAAGCATTATTAACAATAATAATATCCTTTATGATTATCATTCTTCCTTTAGTAATAATAGTATTTCTTATAGTAGGGGTTACAACTTTTTAATCATTTATTTGCCTCTTATTTATCCAAATGTTTTCTACGCGCTGTTAGTAATTGTTACAGGGTGAACAACCACATGATTCGGATGTTCCACTTGGCGAAGCGTATGACCTATATGATCAAATTGATCGCCCGTTTTACGGCCTGTTCTTCTTATTATTAGTGTTAACAGGAATTTGTGAAGGCAAACTTGAAAATCAAATATTAAACTATTAAAACCTTAGGAGAGCTGAGTAGATTGTCTTTGTTCGTCTCTTATTTTCCAATTGGAGGCTCTAATTATTACCAATTGGTTCTGTAGCTCTTATAGAAGAAATTAATCAACCTCTTATGATTTATGGAAGAAAGCAACAACAAGCTGATAATAAATTATGCGATTATGTTTCTTGTCCATATCCTCATGGTAATTTATCAAAAGAATATAATGTGTTTTTTAATCATAATCAAATAATTCATTTATTATTTAAGGGTTTCGAAACAGAGGATGAATTAGAATTAAGAAGTAAATTATCTGAGTTTTAGTGAAAATGGAGAAAATATAATATGGTTTTAGGAATTTCATATTCTGATATTTTTCATATCATAATTATTGTTTTGGTTTTTTTCATTTTTTGGAGATTGAATACTTGGTATAATAAAAAATATAATGTTCCTAAGGTTTTTCAATGGTTTCCTAGAAGATGGGGAAAAAGAAAAGTTTCAGAGCATTTGTCTCAACTAGATAAAAAGTTAGAAGCTGAAGGTAAAGGTATCTGGGTTACAATCTATGCTATAGATTTGTACATTGTAACTATTCCTTGTACAGTAAAAAAATATAAATCTTAATACATATATGTGTATAAAAAAGACCTTTTATTTTAAAATAAAAGGTCTTTTTTATAATGATTGAAATAGTAATTTTAAGTGAATTAAATTTGAAATGTATCAAGAATATTATCTTTTTCTTCTTTATTAATTCCAATATATTCCAGACGGATGTGTGGTGTGCTATGATTAAGAATTTCTTGTAACATAGCAACATCTTTTATTTGTTTATAGAACCAATAGCCGAAGGTTTTTCGCATGGTGTGAGTACCAATGGATTCTACATTGGCAAAATCTCCGGCTTTTTGCAATTGTCGATAATACGTGTTTTTTCGTCATACAAAAACCCCTACATATAAGTAGAGGTTTTTAAATTATATCTTAATGAATTATGCCTTCTTAGATAAAGTAAATCGAGTTCAGATAAACGAAGATTATAGAATACATCATTTTAACTAGATTTATTATTAGCTAAATTGTCCCCACCACCAAGCTCTGCCTCAATCTGCGAAGTCTTCGATGACTCATCCATACGCCAATACGTAATAAAGCTGATCGCGATACATCCAGCTACGTAGAAGTAGAATAGTGATTCCATTCCGATACTTTTTAGCCATAATGCGATGAACTCAGCTGTTCCGCCAAATATCGCAACTGTTAGTGCATATGGTAAACCTACGCCAAGTGCGCGAATTTCAGTTGGGAAGAGTTCTGCTTTTACAATTGCGTTAATAGAAGTGTATCCAGTAACGATAATGAGACCGACCATCATGAGTAAAAATGCTACGATTGGTTCTGTCGTTTTTTCCATGAAGAAGAAGATCGGTGCTGTTAGTAATGTTCCAAGAATACCGAATGCCATTAATAGTGGGCGGCGTCCAATTTTATCGGATAGTAGCCCTGCAATCGGTTGAAGTACGACGAAAATAAGTAGTGCGACAAAGTTAATCCAGCTTACAACTTCTTTCGGAAGACCGACTGTGTTTACCATGAACTTTTGTAAATATGTTGTGTACGTGTAGAATGCAACAGTGCCTCCTAGTGTTAGACCGACTACTGTTAATACTGCTTTCGGGTGTTTCATAAGCGCGCGAACGGTTCCTGCGCTTTCGCGTTTTTGTGATTTTATGCTTGCGAACTGCTCCGATTCATCCATTGTGCGGCGAAGCCATAATACAGCTACTGCACCCATTGCTCCAATAATGAATGGAATACGCCAGCCCCAAGCTTTCATATCTGGTTCGCTTAGTAATTGCTGAAGAACAATTTGAACGCCTAACGCAACCATTTGTCCGGCAACGAGCGTGACATACTGGAAGCTTGAATAAAAGCCGCGGCGTCCACTACTAGCCATTTCAGATAAATATGTTGCGGAAGTTCCGTACTCTCCGCCGAGTGATAATCCTTGTAGTAAACGGGCAAGAACTAAAATAATTGGTGCCATAATACCGATACTTTCGTAACTCGGTGTACAGGCAATAATTAAAGAACCACCGGCCATAACTGTAATGGAAAGCGTTAATGCTGCCCGGCGTCCGTGCCGATCTGCATAGCGTCCCATTAATAAACTTCCGATAGGGCGCATTAAAAATCCAACTGCGAAAATAGCCGCTGTGTTGAGTAACTGACTCGTTGGATCTCCTTTAGGAAAGAACTCTGCTGAAAAATAAACGGCGAAAGCAGAGTAAACGTACCAGTCGTACCATTCAATTAAATTACCGACAGAACCTTTAAAGATATTGCCGGCGACTCGGTTTGATTTTACTTGAGCCATACTAATTCCTCCTCTTGCTTATAAATAAAATGATAATTATGAAAGCGTGTTCATTGTAGTTGAATTGTACTGTTCTTTAAATAAAATCTCAATATTATGACAATTTTATTCTTTTTGTACTTTATGAACATGGATATTTTTAATAGTTGCTTCATTTTGAGTTTTGTCATAATAATAGAAAAAGGAGATTGATAGTTTTGAATATTTTATCAAAGGGTATGAAGTATGAAGAAATCACGCAAAGTATCATTACAAACGAAAATAGTAGGCTTAATTATCGCGTTAATTGTATTTGTCGTTCTCCTATTAGCGGGAATATTTGTTTACATTCAGTCCGTTGATACGAAGCGCCAAGTGGAGCAGTTAGCACTGCAAACAGCGAAGTCGCTTTCTTTTATGCCAGCTATAAAAGATGCTTTTCAAAATAACGAGCATAAAAATACGATTCAATCCATTGCGGAACAAGTTCGGGAGCAAGCTGGCGCAGATACTGTCATTATAGAAGATCGCTTTGGGGTGATGTATTCCCATTCTAATTCGGAGTTAATTGGTACAAAAAGTAACAATCCATATAACTATGAAGCACTCACTTTTGGTGGCTATTATACGCTTGAAGGAAATGGCGAAAGTGGTCCTGCTTTAATGGCGAAGGCGCCTATTATTGTTCATAACGGAGACTATGATCAAGTCGTAGGCGTTGTGACAGTAGAGTTTTTAATAAAAGGTATTGAATCTAACATATTAAGCAGAACGAAAGAAATTATACTCTTTTCCTTAGCTGTATTAGTAGCGGGAATTGTTGGCGGCATTCTTTTAGCACGCAGCATTCGTAAAGATACACTCGGTTTAGAGCCGAATGAAATCGCAGCGCTATACCGAGAACGAAGCGCGATACTACTATCTATAAAAGAGGGGATTATCGCCATTGATCAAAACGGTTTTATTACGATGATGAACACGTCGGCAGAAGAAATGTTACATGTAAATGGTGATTATATGCAGCAACACATTTCAAAAGTTTTACCAGAATTTAATATGGAAAGAGTGCTAGAAAACGATCAAGAAATCGCGTTTCAAGATAAAGTGTTTATTTTAAACATGACACCGATACTTGAAAATAACAGTACGGTAGGAGTTGTATGTAGTTTTAGAGATAAAACAGAACTGCAAAACCTTGTGAACACAATATCTGAGGTAAGAAAGTATTCTGAGGACTTACGCGCTCAAACACATGAATTTACAAATAAGCTTTTCGTTTTATCAGGATTACTTCAGTTAGGACATTACAAAGAGGCGATTGAATTTATCCAGCAAGAATCTAATATTCATCAAAGTCAAAACCATATTTTATTTCATCAAATTCATGATGCGAAAGTACAAGCTATTTTATTAGGGAAAATCGGAACAGCATCTGAGAAGAAAATTGATTTTCATATTGAAGGAGATAGTGCGCTTCATCCGTTACCAGACCATATAAAAGTTTCACACCTTATTACGATCCTTGGAAACATAATCGACAATGCGTTTGATGCGGTGAGTGAACGAGAGGAAAAGAGAGTTTCCTTCTTCGTTACGGATATTGGGCACGACATTGTGTTTGAAGTGATAGATAGCGGGATAGGGATACCGGTAGAAAAAATTACGACCATTTTTCAAAAAGGATTTTCAACGAAAGGAAATGATCGTGGTTACGGACTAGCAAACGTGAAAGAAATGGTAGATCTGCTAGGGGGAACAATTGAAATTCAAAACGAGAAAAATGGGGGAGCTATTTTTACAATTTACCTTCCGAAAACATTGAAAGAAAGTACATGACAAACAGGGGGATGGGCATATGTTGAAGGTTGCAATTGCAGAAGATGATTTCCGCGTCGCACAAATTCAGGAAGAGTTTTTATCAAAAATAAAGGACGTAAAAGTGATTGGGAAAGCATTGAACGCGAAAGAAACGATGGAACTATTACAAAAGGAAGAAATTGATTTGCTTCTATTAGATAATTACTTACCAGATGGAATCGGAACCGACTTATTACCACAAATCCATGCCGACTTTCCAAGCGTTGACGTTATTATGGTTACTGCCGCAAATGAAAATCATATGTTAGAAAAAGCAATTCGAAACGGCGTAAGTAACTACCTTATAAAACCGGTCACGTTAGAAAAATTCGTTCGCACAATTGAAGACTATAAAAGAAAAAAGCAACTATTACATAGTAACAATGAAGTAAATCAAGCACTCATCGATAATTTCTTCGGGACTTCGCAAACACAAGACATAAAAAACTTACCGACAGGTGTGGATCCGTTAACACTACAAAAAGTGAAGGGGATTATAAAAGGGTTCGAAGAGGGCATTACAATAGAAGAAATGGGAGAACAAATGGGGGCCTCCAGAACAACCGCAAGAAGATATTTAGAATACTTAGTAGCGACAAACGAAAGCACAGTAGAATACACATATGGCATTATCGGACGACCAGAACGAAAGTATCGAATAGGACGAGGACTATGAAGAAGCGATTATTACTATGTATATGGATCATGACAGGAGTAATAGCTGGTTGTTCCTCGGAAAAATCCCATACGAATACAGTGAACATCGACAAAGTAGAAATCGTTGCGCCGAACGTTCAAGGAGCAGGCTGGGACTTAACAGCGCGGGCGATGCAAAAAACGCTCACAGAAGAAAAAATCTTCACAAAACCAATCACAGTCACAAATAAAGTAGGCGGCAGCGGTGGTGTCGGATGGAAATATACGAAACAAAAAGGCGGTCACGTACTGGCGATTAACTCAAGCTTACTCATAACGAACAACCTACTAGGCCACAGTAAACTAACATATAAAGACTTCACGCCGCTCGCGCTACTTGCATCAGACTGGGAAGTCGTTGTCGTATCAAAAGAATCAAACATAGAAAACGCAAATCAACTAATGGAACAACTAAAACAAGACAAGAAAAACTTCAAAATCGGCGTTGCCCCCGGCCTAGGAAACGACGATCACCTATCCTTCGTACAAGTAAGCAAAGCATTCGGCATAAACCCTGCCGAACTACAATTCTTCGTCTACGAAAACAAAGAAAAAATCATAAACGCCCTAACGAACAAACAAATCAGCGCCGCAACCATGACCCTATCCGAAGCCGAAAAACAATACAAAGCCGGCAAAATAAAAATACTAGCCGTATCCGCACCAAAACGACTAGACCGCCTACCAGAAATCCCAACATGGAAAGAACAAGGAATCAACGTCATATTCCAGCACTGGAAAGGAATTATGGGCCCGAAAGATATGACGGAGGAAGAGGTTGCTTATTGGGATGGTGTGATTAAGAAGATGGTGGAGAGTGAGAGTTGGAAGGGGATTTTGAGGGAGCGGGGGTGGGAGAGTTTTTATAAGGATAGTGGGGAGAGTAGGGGGTTTTTGGAGGAGTGTCATTTTAGGTATGAGGAAATGGTGAAAAAAGAGGCTTAAGAGGGAAGTATTCAATCAGGCTTTATTTTTGTAGTTACTTCTATATAATATAAAAGAGATGAGAGTGTTAGGCTAATTGTATTAAAAGGGCTAGATAGGGATAGATAAAATCTAGCTTACTGATTAAAAATATATTAGTCGTTAAAAGATATAAAAGGCATTTTTCAGTCTATAAAGTGTGGAAACATAAAGTATAGAGTTTCTGTGAGATTTAAGGAGGACATAATGAAGAAAAATATTTATGTTGTTGGAGCAGTAATTGTTCAAGATGAGAAAATTTTATGTGCACAAAGAGGACCATCTAAATCGCTACCTCTTATGTGGGAATTTCCAGGTGGGAAAATAGAAGAGGGAGAAACACCTCAAGAGGCGTTAAAGCGTGAAATTGATGAAGAAATGCATTGTAGCGTGCAGATTGGTGAGCAAATTGATTATACAGCCTATGAGTATGATTTTGGTATTGTTCATTTGAAAACTTTCTATTGTAAACTTGTTGAAGGAAGTCCGGTTCTAACTGAGCACGTAGCAATTAAATGGTTATATCCGAATGAACTAGCAGCTTTAGAGTGGGCACCTGCGGATATCCCGACTATTGAGAAATTATCAAAAGAATCGATTGTAAAGTAATTTGAAAAAAACTATTCGTTTTATACGGATAGTTTTTTATATTTGTAATAAATTTGCACTTTAAATCAGTGAGTAATACAATTAATATAAAAAATTGTCATAAATGGTGATCATATGGAGAATTTTATTCAAAAATTAGAGGGGTCTTTATATAAAGGGTTTATTGATCAAAAACATAATCATCCTGGAATATATAAGCCGAAATTATTAGTAAACAATACGAAAAAAAATGAAAATGTTTTAAGCTCATTATTGGAGGAGCTAGAAAATAGTACATCTTTTATTTTCTCAGTAGCTTTTATTACAGAAAGCGGGCTAGCGACTTTAAAATCACATTTCCTTGATCTTAAACAAAAAGGGGTTAAAGGACGTATATTAACATCTACATTCTTAAACTTTAATACACCAAAAGTGTTTAGAGAGTTAATGAAACTTGAAAATGTAGAAGTAAGATTAACAAATTTATCTGGTTTTCATTCAAAGGGATACATATTTGATAATAAAACACATTGTTCATTAATTGTCGGTAGTTCAAATCTAACTGCACATGCTTTGAAGGTAAACTATGAATGGAACGTTAAGTTAACATCGCATGAAGATGGAGAGATTGTACAGCATTTTAAAAACCAATTTGAAGAAGTTTGGGAGCATTCTCAAGTATTAACCGAAGAGTTGATTGCAAATTACGAAACAATATATGAGCAAGCTGCAGAAAATAAGTTACTAGATCGAGTTATAGAATTACCTGGTCAATATCACAATTCAATTGAAGAAGCTTTGAAAATTACCCCAAATAAAATGCAACAAGCTGCGTTACAAGAAATACAAGCTATTCGAGACGCCGGAAAAGAAAAAGGCTTAGTTATCTCTGCAACAGGAACGGGGAAGACATATCTTTCAGCATTTGATGTCAGAAATTTTGCACCTAAACGGATGTTATTTATTGTTCACCGAGAGCAAATATTAAATAAAGCGAAATCCGATTTTCAAAAAGTTCTTGGTGGGATAGATGAGGACTTTGGAATTTTATCAGGGTCAAATAAACAAATAAATGCTAAATATTTATTTGCGACGATCCAAACCATTTCAAAAGAAGAAAATTTACAGCAATTTGATCCTGGGTTATTTGATTATATTTTAATAGATGAAGTTCATAAAGCAGGTGCTGGTTCTTATCATAGAGTTATTGATTATTTTAAACCGAAATTTTTAATGGGAATGACCGCTACACCTGAACGTACAGATAATTTTAATATTTATGAGCTATTTGATTACAACATTGCTTATGAAATTCGATTGCAAGAAGCACTTGAAGAAGATATGCTTTGTCCTTTCCATTATTTTGGAGTAACTGATTTTGAATATAATGGTGAAAAGATAGATGACACTACTGTTTTATCTAAACTTGTTACGGAAGAACGAGTAGATCATATAGTTGAAAAAGTAAAATATTATGGTTTTTCTGGTGAGAAAGTAACAGGACTAATGTTTTGCAGCCGAAAAGATGAGGCAGAACAATTATCACATGCCTTAAATAATAGAGGTTTTCGCACATTTGCATTAACCGGCGATCATTCCCAAGAGGAAAGAGAACTGCGGGTGAATCAATTAGAAAATGGCATACTGGATTATATTTTAACAGTAGATATTTTTAATGAAGGTATTGATATTCCGAGTGTGAACCAAGTTGTTATGTTGAGACAAACTCAATCAAGCATTATCTTTATACAGCAGTTAGGGCGTGGACTTCGAAAACACGATTCGAAAGATTTTGTTACGATTATTGATTTTATTGGAAACTATAAAAATAACTATTTAATTCCGATTGCCCTTTCAGGAGATAGATCACAAAATAAAGATAATATACGTAGATATACAAATGACACGAGTTATATTAAAGGTATTTCAACAGTTAACTTTGAAGAGATAGCGAAAAAGCAGATCTTTAAAGCGATTAACAATAGTAATTTAACAGCAATGAAAGTATTGAAGGAAGCTTTTGCTGAGTTGAAAAATAGAATAGGAAGAACTCCATATCTATATGACTTTATAGTAAACCATTCTATTGATCCAGTTGTACTTGCAGAAGGATATTCGAACTATTATCAGTTCTTATTGAAAATGAAAGAAGATGTCCCTGCATTAACAGAGTACGAAAATAAAGTTTTAACGATGTTTTCATTGGAAGTATTGAATGGAAAACGTAAAAACGAAATCGTTTTGTTAGACTTATTATTAAAGCAAGAAAAAGTTGATAAGGATGAGTATATAAAACAACTTGAAGAATCTAATTGCTTAACAGATGATGAAACGATTACTTCAGTACAACGAATTTTTGAATTAGAGTTTTTCTCACAAAACAGTCAAAAGAAATATGGAGAAAAGCCAATTCTCTCTTTACAGGACGATAAGATGTATATGTTTAATGATTCTATCCGAAAAAGCTTAGAACAAAATCAATACTTTAAGCGTATGGTTATGGACATTATTAAAAGTGCAAGGAAAAAGAGCAAAAACTATGAGTGTGATAGTAACCTTACTGTATATAAAAAATACTCAAGAAAAGATGTGTGTAAACTTTTAAATTGGCATAATGACGAGAGCTCAACTATGTATGGTTATAAGACAAAGTACTATACTTGTCCAATATTTATCACATACCATAAAAATGATGAGGTAGAATCCAGTGTGGACTACGGTGATAAATTCCTTAATCAAGATGTTCTTAAATGGTATACAAGAAGTAATAGAACATTAAAATCAAAGGAAGTTCAAACAATTATTGATGCTAAAGAAAATAATATTGACGTCCATATTTTTGTGAAAAAAGATGATGACGAGGGAAGCGACTTTTACTATTTAGGAAAAGCGACACCTGATAAAGCAAGTGTAGAACAAACTGAAATGAAAGATAAAAATGGAAAAGAACTACCTGTTGTTACGATGAATATGATTATGGAGAAATCAATTGATAATAAGATCTATGATTATATAAAGGACGGTAATGTTTTGTAGGTATATTAAATTTTTAATATCTTTATGTTTCTAAAATTATTAAGCGAATATAGATGGGGCTGTATCAAAATGACATCGGAGTATGCTTTTGATATGGTCTTTTTTATTGGAATTTAATATGTTTTTTATTAGATTTGTGGATTCATTTAATTGGTTTAAGTAGAATGTGGAGATGGGTCTTTCTAATCGAAGTAAACCGATAACTAGCCCCCCCTAAGCCCCTACCAAGTAATAAATCACTAAGAAAAAACATAACAAAACAAAAACACCAACAAACACCGTAGTAGGAGTCGAAAAAAATTTTGAAATAATACGCCAAAAACCCTGCCATCCTCCCATATATATTATGAAGGGGCTTTTACTTTTGAACGGAGACGGGAGGAACTTTGATGGCGGTGTATCGTACTGTGCAGGTGAATTTTTGGCAGGATGATTTTGTTTTGGATTTGACGCCGGAGGAGCGGTATTTTTATGTGTATTTGTTGACTTGTTCGAAGACGACGCAGTGTGGGATTTTTCCTTTTCCTAAGCGGTTAGCGGAGATGGAGACGGGTTATAATCGGGAGACTGTTGATAAGCTTGTGCAGCGCTTCATTGTTTATGGGAAGATTCTTTATGATGCGGATACTCGGGAGTTATTCGTTTTGAATTGGCTTCGTTATAATCCGGTGACGAATACGAATGTGGAGAAGTGCGTGCTTCGTGAGCTTAAGGGTGTGAAGAATAAGGAGTTTGTGCATATGTTTCTTCAGAAGTGCGCTGAGGAAGAGCTGAATGTTCCTATGCTTTTAGCGCATTTCGGTATGCCGAGTGATTTAGTTGTGGATGATGTTGAGCCAGTTTGCGAGGAGACAGAGGAAGAAGAGGTTATAGAGGAAGAAACGGGGAGCCGTGTGTTTTCTTTTTATGAGCAACATTTCGGTAGTTTGTCTCCTCATACTGTGGAGGAACTAAGTGCGTGGATGGAAGATTTGTCAGAGGAGCTTGTGCTGAAGGCTCTTCAAATTGCGTTTGAGAATAATAAGCGGACGGTTGCTTATGTGAAGGGAATTTTGAGAGGGTGGCACGGGAAAGGTTTTACGAAAGTATGTGAGGTTGAGGCGGATACGGTTAATTTCCGGAAGAAGGAGTCGTCTGCTAGTACGGCGGAGACGGAGGAGTTTTTGGCGAGGTGTGAGGAGTGGGAGAAGAATGCGCCATCTGAGGAAGAGTTGCAGCGCTTTTTAGCGGAGCGCGGGTGGCGGCCATGAGTATTCAAAATGTGGAGGCGGAAAAGACGGTGTTAGGTTCTCTATTAATTGATGGAGAGCTTATTAAGGAGTGCCGTTTGACGGAGCAGTATTTTTCTCTGTCAGTTCACAAGTCTATATTTCAGTTAATGCGGAAAATGGAAGAAGAGGGGCAACCGATTGATCTTGTGACGTTCATTTCTCGGATAGATCCGAAGTTTTTAGAGGGGATCGGGGGCATGGAGTATTTTATAGGATTAATGGATGGTGTGCCTACAACTGCCAACTTCTCTTATTATGAGGGGCTTGTTCGAGGTGCCTGGAAAATGTATCAGGCGGGTGTTCTCGGGCACAAGATGGGAGAGCGCCTTATTGCGGAGAAGAGTGAGAAAATTATTGGTGAGACGATTACGGCACTTTGTGATTTAGAGGAAAAGGACTGTGTATGTGAGTTTGATTTGAAGGATGCGCTAGTTGATTTATATGAAGAGCTTCATCAAGATGCGAAAGAGATTACTGGTATTGAGACTGGTTATACATCGTTAAATAAAATGACGTGCGGATTGCAGGAAGGTGATTTTGTCGTCCTTGGTGCGCGTCCTTCTATGGGGAAGACTGCGTTTGCGCTAAATGTTGGACTACATGCGGCGAAGTCTGGAGCGGCGGTGGGATTGTTTTCGTTAGAGATGAGTAGTAAGCAATTATTGAAAAGGATGGCTTCTTGCGTAGGCGAAGTGTCAGGAGGTAGGCTGAAAAATCCGAAGCATCGTTTTGCGATGGAAGATTGGGAGAAGGTAAGTAAGGCGTTTGCGGAGATTGGTGAGTTGCCATTTGAGATTTATGACAATGCAGGCGTTACGGTGCAAGATATTTGGATGCAAACTCGTAAGTTAAAGAGGAAGAACGGTGATAAAAAGATTTTAATTATTGTAGATTACTTGCAGCTTATTACGGGTGATCCGAAGCATAAGGGCAATCGATTTCAAGAAATTAGTGAGATTTCTCGTAAGCTTAAGTTATTAGCGCGTGAATTAAATGTTTGTGTAGTAGCGTTATCACAGTTATCTCGTTCTGTAGAGTCACGACAAGATAAGCGTCCGCTATTATCTGATTTAAGAGAGACCGGACAAATTGAGCAAGATGCGGATGTCATTATGCTTATGTACCGCGAAGATTATTACGATAAGGAAACGAAGCAGAAAGAGATGACGGAGATTCATGTGGCGAAGCATCGGAATGGGCCTGTGGGGAGTTTTAAGCTGAGGTTTATGAAGGAGTTTGGTCGGTTTGTGGAGGGAAAATAGTGAAAAGACTGGAGTATCACTTTGCAAATAAAATAAAGCATAAGTTTTTCATTTCATTAACTTATGCTTTATTCTTTGATTCTTTTAATATACTTCTTATTTCCCCATAAAGAAAGATCTTCTCTCTGCAGTAATCCATTGCTGCAAGTCATCTTGGCTACGTCGGACGAGTCGATTTACTAAAACATCATGCCATACATAATCCTCTAATAAGTATATATGAACGGGGTCATCTGTATAAAAAGCAATATTACGCTCTTCAAGTGATGGTCCATAAATCATCTCTTTAGAATCTATCGATACAATAAACCAATGTTCTGTAGACAAGGTTTCTGTATAAGGTGTTATACGATGGGCTTCTAGATTTTTAATTGGGTTTTCAACATGCAGGGTAATACCTTGTATTGTAACTTTATCAGCTACTTCAGATAGATCTTCTTTTAACGCTTCATACATCTCATCCCACATTGAAATGACAATACGTCGTTCTGCTTTTTTTATTAATGCCTGACAATAGCTAATGATTGTTTGATTGTCTTTTAAAGTAATCACTCGATTATCCGTTTTTTCCTCGGAAGTTTCTAGTTTTTTTAATGAATCACTTATTCCTTCGTAAGTAGACTGCCATTCTGTTTGCGCCTTCTGTAAAAAGATTTCAACAGGTAGAGGTGAATAGCGAGTGGTGTCATTTATTTCTTCCTTCATGACAATTCCTTTTTCTACAAGGTTACCTAAAATCTCATAAATTCGCGCTCTTGGGACACCCGAATCCTTACTCACTTGGTAGGCTGTGACAGGCCCTTGTTTAACAAGAGATACATAAGATTTAGCTTCATATTCATTGAAACCAATTTTTTTAAGCTGTTGCACTATGTAGTCCACTTTTTTCGTCCTCCGATGTTTGCTTTTATATTTCAACGTTACAATAACTCTTTACATTTAGCAAATTGGTAGTTACTATTACAATAGTGACTAAAGGGGAGGCTACTAGTATGGATTTGTATTTAGACCCATCTATATTAATTATTTTGATTGTTTTTGGGTTTGTAGCTGCATTTATTGATTCAGTTGTAGGTGGTGGAGGACTCATTGCCTTACCAGCTTTATTATTTACAGGGCTGAATCCAGCAAGTGCAGTAGCCACGAATAAATTAGCATCAACAATGGGGAGTGCAACTAGTAATATTGTGTTTTATCGTTCTGGTAATCTTGATTTGAAATCGGCTTTAAAATTATTTCCAATCACTTTCATAGGCTCTATAGTAGGTGCATGGACCGTTCATTTAATGAACCCAGAAGTACTGAAGCCATTGATGCTGATCATGCTCGGTGCAGTCGCTATTTATACGATATTTAAAAAGGATTGGGGTAGTATTTCTACTCATAAGAAATTATCTGGTCGACACGTCATTATTTTTACCTTTTTTATTTTTGCTATTGGTTTTTATGATGGATTTCTAGGGCCTGGCACAGGTTCGTTTTTAATGTTTTCTCTTTTATTTATTGGGTATGATTTTTTAAAAGCAGCAGGTACTGCGAAGTTTCTTAATTTAGGAAGTAATGTTGGTGCATTGTTGATGTTTATGTACGTAGGGCAAGTAAACTATGCATATGGTTTTATAATGGGGATTGCTCAAATTGCTGGAGGAGTTGTTGGCTCCAAGTTTGCTATAAAAAAAGGAAGCGGGTATGTTCGTGCTCTTTTCATTACAGTAACTTGTTTATTGTTAGCGAAAAATCTGTATGACTATATTCAGTAAGTAATTAAAGAACGTAGAAAAGGTCAAGTATGCAAACTACATCGAGTATAAGAAGATACTAAGGAGAGATTCCTTTTAACATTTTTTAGATGCTACCTTGTTTGAAGATAGCATCTAAAAAAATTAAGGTAAGAGGGTGAAAATAATACAAACGAATATTTTCGGGGTATGTTTATGTAATTTGGCGAAATAACTATTCCATATTCTTCTTATAATTAACCCGCAACAATCCTTTAAAATCCACCTCAGCAATCAACACACTTACTAATATAAGCGTAGCCCCTAAGTATCCTTTTCCGGTAAGTGTTTCACCTGTGAAAACGAAAGCAAAGCCTGCGGAAAAGACAGGTTCTAATGAGAAGATAAGTCCTGTATGTGTAGGCGTCGTGTATTGCTGGGCGATAACTTGCACGATGAATGCGACTGCGGTGCAAAATATACTTAAGGCTAGGATGATTAGCCATGAGTTGGTTGTGCTAGGCAGTTTTGGAGTTTCGATAATGAATGAAAAAATAAGACTAAATAGGCCGACGAAGCCGAGTTGCACTACTCCAAGTGCAATGGAATTCACATGTTTCGTTACACTTCCAGTAATGATGACGTGGATCGCATAAAACAGGGCAGATAGTATGCAAAATATATCGCCGTTACCGATTTTGAATTCGCTCGTTAATGTTAATAAGCCGATTCCTATTATCGTTAAAATGATCCCTACTATAACTTTCTTTTCCGGAATGTGTTTTAAAAATATAGCTGATAATATTGGAATGAAAATGACTGTGAGACATAGTAGGAAACCAGCATTAGAAACACTCGTATACTTTGTACCGAAAGTCGCGAAAATGTAAACGATAAATAAGACAGAAGCGAGTATAAATGCATATTTTACAGTTTTAAAATCGATCTTAAATAAATGTTTGTAAAATATTAAACCTGATAAAAGAAAAGCGATAATAAATCGTAATGCGATTAAATTATATTCTTCTATGCCATCAAGTCCAAGTTTTGTAAGTAGGATGGATGCACCCCAAAAAAATGTAACTAGTAGTAACATTAAATCCGCTTTTAATTGTAGTTTCATTTCTATTCCCTCGTTATGTATAAATTTTATAAGCCCATACCCCTATCCCCATTATTCATTTTAATATTAATTCTGAATATTTGTAACTTAAATTTATCGACGTTTTATTCCATAAAAAAAGAGGCTGTTTATAAAACAGCCTCTATGTATCTGAAAATCCGAACCTTAACTAAAGACTACGTAGAATCTCCAACCCTTTTCTTGTTAAATGAATCCCTGCTCTACCTCTTTTTATTTCCACATAACCTTTCATTTTCAGGAAGTTCAACCGGTGTCTCACTTGTGCTTCAGATAAATTTATTTCGACTTCTTGGCTCTTTTCAGAAATAATCCTTCTTCCGATTGCTTTTCCTTTTTCTTCATAATTCATGATAAGGGTAAGGATGAAAAGGGATTCTTGATCAAGAGCGTTTGAACTTGAAGAAAAGGGTGTTATACTCTCGGCTTGGTCGCTATCTGTTTTGCTAGGTGGAGGCTTTTGAAAGTAATGTTGATTAGGCAAATCATTTTTTGTTATTTGGTTTCCGGTACGGACAGCAAGCATATAATCTATCGTATTTTTAAATTCTCGTACATTTCCGTACCATGGATATCCTTGAAGTTCTTCAATTAGTTCTTGTTCAATTTTGACTTTAGGGTCCGATAGTGCGACAAAATGTTTAGCTAATAATTCAATGTCATTTCGGCGTGCCCTTAATTCGGGAAGGTGTATAAAGAGTACTTTAAGCCTATGGTATAAATCTTCTCTAAACATATTTTCTTGAATCATTTTCAGTAGATCCTTATTGGTTGCTGCAATAATCCGGACGTCTATCGGGATAATTTGGCTTCCGCCAACGCGCATAATTTCTTTTTCCTGCAATACTCGAAGTAGTCGTGCTTGAAGTTTCAGGCTAATATCTCCAATCTCATCTAAAAAAATAGTGCCACCATTTGCTTGTTCAAATAGTCCCATTTTCCCGCCCTTTTTTGCTCCGGTAAACGCTCCGTCTTCATAACCAAATAATTCACTCTCGACTAAATCATCCGATAAAGCACTGAAGTTAACGGCAAGAAAAGGGCCGCTATTTCGCTGGGAAGCATTATGAATAGCACTTGCAAACAACTCTTTTCCAGTACCACTTTCACCTTCAATTAATACAGTTAAATCAGTCTTAGCTAACCTTTTGGCAATTTGTTTCGTGTCTTGGATCGTAGAGCTAATCCCAACGATGTTATGAAAATTGTATTTTGCTACATAACCTTTTTTGACAAATTCTTTTCTCAATTTCCGTTCAAATCCGATGGTCTTAAGGGCATTTCTGAAAGTAACAATAATTGATTGATCATTTATATGTAGACGTTCCACTATTACATCCAAGCCGTTTACAACAAATATTCCGCTTTCTTGTTGCTTATTTGAAAGGATGAAGTTTACTAAATCAATATTATCAATAATGGCATCAATCGGATGACCAATAGCGTTTTTACTTTTTATTTTCAGCATGCTTTCTAAGAATTCATTAAAGACAACAATTCTTCCTTCATAATCAATAGCTAGTATGCCATCACCAACACCATCAATAACTTGATGAAGTTGTCGATGAGCTTTAGCTAAATTCTTTGTTAAATCTACTATTTTTCGATAGTATCTCTCAGAAACGTGGTTACCTGATTCCTCCATTAAATGAAACCGATCTAGAATGGACATGATTGTAGTAATATCTATTAATCTATGACCAATATTAATTACTTTTTCTACAAAATCAGGGATAATTTCAAGTTCGCCAGGTGTGATTGCGAGCTTGTTCATTTGTATATTCGTTTTTCCAGGATAGTATGGGACATATTCAATATGGTTCAGCCCTAATTGACGCATCGTTTCAATTGATTCGTATACTGTTTCATGATTATCATTCACATATAGGGCTTGTGTTCCTTCTGGTAAAAATAAAAGCTGGTCTACGTTTTCATAATTTAATGTTCGTTTTGCTATTATTACTTCGCAGTTTTCCCCAATAAAGTCTTTCACCGTTTCTATCGTAAATGTATTAGGTAACACAATTAATGTAGAATGAAATACTTTTGGAATACTTTCTTCTACAGAAAAACTTTCGATATCTATGAGATCACCTACCATCTCCGTTAGTTGTTGATGTAGGGCTTTTCGTGTTTCTTTTAAAACGGTGATCAATACAATGTGGTTGGTTTCAAATTTGTTCATAGAGCACCTCTTTAGTTGAATGGAATTGGTCTAAAGTTGGTTATTAATTGTTCATTATGTAACCAATTAATAACCAATTATAATACATTTCAGCATAGTAAACACCGATAAAACGACAAAATATTTAAAAATATGTAAATAATCACTTTAATTTTAATGTTGGCACGATATTTGCTTGTATCAATGGTGTGTAAAGAAATAATGAAATGAGTAGAGTCGTAATTTACATATTTAATTCTTTACCACTTGCTAGAAAAGGGAGGTTAAGAGTATACAATTTCAGCAGAGAAAGACAACGAAACCATTTAAATTATGAGGTGAGAGAAAATGAAACCACTAATTGGTGTTACTGGGTATTATGTTGATCATAGTGAAATAGGGAAGGAGGGCTTGCGAGGGCTACCAGGTCAAGATATGGCTCTCTTTTCTTATGACTACATCCGTTCACTTCAAAGGGCAGGTGCAACGGTTGTTCTACTTCCAATTGAGGAAGTTGATCAAATTGAGTCCACACTTAATCAATTAGATGGATTGTTATTGGCTGGTGGCGCGGACATCAATCCAGTTTATTACGGTGATATTCCAAAATCATATATAGGCACTGTAGAGGAAGAACGAGATAATTTTGAATTAAATTTGGCAAAGCAGGCTTTAGAAAAAGATATTCCTATTTTAGGAATTTGCCGAGGATTACAGGTATTAAATGTTGCAGCTGGTGGCTCTCTTTATCAAGACTTAGAGCACGAGATGGGACCAGAATATTTCCATGCTCGGGAGCAGTTCCGTAAATGGCAAGGCTCTCATTCTGTAGATCTTCTGGAAGAGGGAAAAATTTATGAGGCTATTGGCCAAAAATCTTTAATGGTTAATTCTTTTCACCATCAAGCAGTGAAAACACTGGGGAAAGATTTTGAGGCGAGCGCATGGTCCTTTGATGGTGTAATAGAGGCTATTGAATCGAAAGCTCATCGTTATGTAGCAGCCGTTCAATGGCATCCAGAAATGATGTCGGAAAAAGATGTCTTGCAGCAGCGTTTATTTAACCAATTTGTAAATGAAATTAGTAAAAAGGTAGTTAAATCATAGCGTGTTATAAATAAAAGAATTGGTGGATAGCTTGGTATGTCATGGTTGTGGGGAAACCAGACTGCCGGCTGCCCGGAAAAGTAATAATCAGTGGGGGATGAACGCCCCCCCCATTGATCAAAGTTTCACTTTATTGCAAAGGGGATTGGTATATGAGTCAAGTATCAGAGAAGGCAGTTTCATTCGAGCCAGAAGAAAAAAAGGAAAGAAAAGAATGGAAAATAAACGTA
This sequence comes from Bacillus sp. HMSC036E02, assembly GCF_001836235.1. Lineage (NCBI taxonomy): Bacteria > Bacillati > Bacillota > Bacilli > Caryophanales > Bacillaceae > Bacillus > Bacillus sp. HMSC036E02. The sequence continues at coordinate 21,209 of NZ_KV827867.1, forward strand.
TTTGCAATGTTACTTGTCTTGCTAGTTATTGCGGCTGTTATTACACATATATTGCCGGCCGGAAAATATGAACAGATTGAAAAAAATGGGTATACAACAGTAGATCCAAATTCATTTAAATGGATTGAATCAACGCCACTTGGATTTTTTGATACGGTAAAATCTATTCCTACAGGGATGGTAGAAGCTGCTAATATTATCTTTTTTATTCTTATTATTGGGGGTTTTTTTGGTGTATTAAAGGCATCCGGTACAGTTGAGGCTCTTGTTTCAACGATGGCAAAAAAACTTGCTAACCGTGAAAAGTTAATGATTCCTATTATCATGCTGTTCTTTGCGCTTGGCGGATCATTAATGGGAATGGCGGAGGAAGCTTTAGTGTATGTACCTTTATTTATTCCGCTAGCTCTTGCGGTTGGATTTGATACGATAACAGGAACTGCGATGGTACTAGTAGGAGCGTCTGTTGGATTTACAACGGCAATTATGAATCCGTTTACAGTTGGGCTTGCGCAAGGGATAGCGGGTCTTCCTATGTATTCGGGGATGGGGTTCCGCCTCGTTTTATTCGTAGTCATATATGTAATTGCGGTTACATTCGTTTATCGTCATGCGATGAAAGTAAAGAGGGATCCTGCAAGCGGAATTTACGGAAAATTCGATACAAATGAGCAAGACAGCCTATTAACAGCGAAAGTAGAGTTAACAAAAAGACATAAATGGATATTAACGGCCTTTTTAATCAATTATATTATTCTTGTATTTGGTGTTATTAAGTACGAGTGGTATATAAAAGAAATTGCAGCCTTATTTATTATTTTAACTATAATCATTGCAATTCTTGGCAAGATATCTCTTGATGATACAGTAGAATCTTTTACACAAGGATCGGCATCTTTAATCGGGGGAGCTTTAATTATTGGTGTATCACGCGCTATTTTAGTTGTCTTGAATCAAGGGCATATTATAGACCCACTACTGTATCAAGTGTCGGAAGGAATGGAACATATTTCTCCTTTTTTAAGTGTTGTTGGAATGTACAACTTCCAAGTAGCGATTCATTTTATTTTAGCATCAGGTAGTGGTCATGCAATGTTGACAATGCCTATCATGGCGCCACTTGCAGATTTATTGGACATTACACGCCAAACAGCTGTATTATCCTTTTCATTCGCGGATGGTATTGGAAATATTATTTTTCCGACAGGTGGTACGCTAATGGCTGGATTAGCAATTGCAGGAATTTCATGGACAAGGTGGGCCAGGTGGATTCTTCCTTTAATTCTAATTGAATACTCAATCGGTTTAATAGCAGTTATAATTGCTCATTTTATTGGTTATGGTCCGTCTTAATAAAAGGTGAATATGCTTTCAGTTATAGAAAGTTCGGATTTGAAGAAGATCGCTAAATAATGGTGATAGAAAAGCCCGGTTTAGAAGGGCTTTTTTTCTATGTGAAATTTCATTTGTTTGGTTTACATAATATCTTTACAATCATTTGATAAAATATATGTAACTGCATATTGTGAGGGTGGGTGGTTATCCCTTCTTTCCATTTGGAAGGAA
>NZ_KV827867.1:22874-30438 GCF_001836235.1 Bacillus sp. HMSC036E02
TCTTTCCATTTGGAAGGAAAGGGGGTGATAATATGGAGTTTTTGTTTGACCTTGTAAAAGAATTTGTAAAAGCGACTGTACGTGAAGTTTCAGCGTATTTTTTGCGGAAGCAACTTCTGGATAAGGACAACAAAAAACCCACTCCGCGCCGTAGGAAGCAAAAGGGTGGGTTTCGTAAAAAATAGTAACGTGTAATAACCACCACCCTATACGGTAGCAGTTAAGGAAGAGATGTTAGCGCATCTCTTCTTTTTATTATATGCCATTTTATTTGATGTCATACTTATATAGTATTCTACGGAAAATATATCATATTCCTATTTTGTGGTCAATTTGATCCCGCTTTAACGGGCAGTAAGACCCCCACCTCAAAATTCAGTGGAAGCAAAGAAGTTAGGTGGGGGTCGGGCTGTCCGTAAAAGTCCGATTGGTGAGGGCTGATAATCAGTGGGGGATGAACAAAACCCCCCACTGATTAAAGTTTCACTTTATTGCATGATTGAAAAGGTGTAGTCTTATTCCTCTTCAAACTGAAAAATATCCCTGTTAATAAGTTGGTGGAGATACCTATCCATTTCAGCAGCAGAAACTTTTCTTTCATTTTTAAACCACCATGCGCTTAATGAGGTGATTGCCCCTGAATAAAAATCAATGATTAAATCATTTGGCATCGTATGATTTTTGCGCAGTTGATGTAACGCTTCTATTTCTTGTTTTCTCGTTTCGTGACTTAAATACTGTGTCCGGTTAATAAATTGTTCATCAGACATTTGCGTTTCTAATATTTTACCGATTTCTTCATGGTGTAGAAATTGTTCCATTACTTGAAATGGTTTACTTAATCGATCTGAAACGGGTATTTCAGCAATCATCTTGCTGTATCGTTTAAATCCAAATGCTAATAAAGCATCTTTATCTTCAAAGTGTTTATAAAAGGTTGTTCGGTGTACCATCGCGCGGTCACATATTTGGTTAATTGTGATCGTACTATATTTCTGTTTTGATTGTGTCATTAATTCAAATAAGGAATCCCATAGTAATTTATGTGTACGTCTAATACGTAAATCAATTTGTTTTTCATTATCGTTCATCTACAATTCTCCTTTTTTGTAGATTAAATATACAGTGGCTGAAAATTGATTCTCCCTTTTTAATCTACATATGTATATTATATTACATGTGTTCTGGTGTATTTAAAGTTTTTTAGTAAGAAACAGGAGGAGAATTTGCAAATGAATATGACAACTAAGAGCCCAGCAAGTGGCAAAGTTGATACTTCTAATATGAAACATACCCCTATTTTAATTGCATTACTTTTAGGGGCAATGGTTGCATTATTAAATGAAACATTACTTGGTAATGCGTTAACGGTATTAATGAAAGAATTTGATGTAACAGCTTCAACGATTCAATGGCTTTCTACAGCTTACATGTTGGTGGTTGGGGTTTTAGTCCCAATTACAGCGTTACTTCAGCAATGGCTCACAACAAGACAAATGTTTTTGATCGCTATGGTAACGTTTTTAGCTGGTACATTAATTGCGGGATTCGCACCGACATTTTCTGTTTTATTAGTCGGCCGTATCGTCCAAGCAGTAGCGACGGGATTAATTACACCGTTATTAATGAATACGATTTTAATCATTTGTCCACCTGAAAAACGTGGTGCGACAATGGGATTAATCGCACTTGTGATGATGGCAGCTCCGGCAATTGGTCCTACATTATCTGGAGTAATTGTAGATTCATTAAATTGGCGCTGGTTATTCTACATTGTTATTCCAATCGTGATCATTTCAATTATGATTGGGATGAAGTACATTCAAAATGTTTCAGAGTTAACAAGACCAAAAGTAGATTACCCATCAATCCTTTTATCGACACTCGGATTTGGCGGACTTGTGTATAGCTTTAGTGCATCAGGTGATTTAGGATGGTCTGATACGAAAGTGTATGGCGCTTTACTTGTTGGATTTATCTCATTATGTATTTTTGTCGTCCGACAATTAAAAATTGAGAATCCAATTTTAGAATTACGCGCATTTAAAGTCCCGATGTTTACATTATCAGTTGGATTAATCGTCATTGTGATGATGTCGTTATTTTCAACGATGACTTTATTACCGATGTTCCTGCAAACAGTTTTACTCGTTACAGCTTTTAAATCAGGAATCATCATGCTTCCGGGAAGTGTTATTAGCGCCATAATGGGACCAATCTCAGGTAAACTATTTGATAAATTTAGTCCGAAAGTTATTATCGTTCCCGGTATTGTGTTAGTGGGGATAGCAATGTTCTTATTTAAAGGCATTACTCCTGATACATCAATGGTAAAAATTATTGTTATGCATAGCGTATTAATGGTTGGACTCATGTTTGTCATGACAGCACAAACATACGGTTTAAATCAATTAACACCAGATTTATATCCGCACGGAACAGCACTGTTTAGCACACTGCAACAAGTAGCTGGTGCAATTGGTACGGCTATCTTTATTTCGAAAATGTCTTCAGGAACAGCTAGCTATATGGAAAGCTCCGCAAATCCAATGGACCCAGTAGAGAAGTTAAATGGTTTAACGTCTGGATTCCAAGGTGCATTTGCACTAGGGTTAGTCTTTATCATTGTTGCTTTTATCGTATCGTTGTTTTTAAAAGAAGAGAAAGAGGGAGTAAAGGCAGCGAGGGTTTTACAGAACGAGAATTAAGATTTAAATAAAAAAGACATCTTTAAGAGGTAAAGATGTCTTTTTATATTTCTTTCGTAACACTTGTTTTTGATGTCTTAATACATAAGAATTGGTATGTAAAATATTTGTATTTTTTGAACATGAATAATTATTGAGAATAACGATGCAAAGCTGTGCTAATAACTAAAAGTCCAATAATGAGAGAAAGTGTTCTTATAATAAGTTCTGCCACTAATAGTTCACCAAATGATTTAGTGACATCGTATATAGATCCTGTTATGAGAATAGGTGCAATCATAATTATAATTCCAATTATTATTTGAAGAAGTAGATTGATGTTTTTATTCAAGACAATCACCTCCAAAAAAATAGGGAATGAGAATATGGGTTTTTTTGTATTATAAAATGATTATATCGTATTACATTAAACGATGAGAATATTTTTAAATAGTAGAAATTAGAGACTCTTCAATAAAAAGGAATTAAATATGGTATTCTTTAGTTAAGATATGTAAACCAAGACGGGGGAAATGAAGATGGATAAGAAGCTAAAGAATTGGCTAGCATCTATTATAGGGGGAGTAGTACTTGCAACTGGTATGACTTATGGAATATTACAGTTTGCTGAAGTCCCGCTTAAGAGTGAGGACCATGTTTTTGCAGAGGTTAATAAAGAAGACATACTATCGAATGAAGCAGAAGTGAAAGGTTCAAATGCACAACTTCACATTACAGTAACTTCTACTGAAGAAGAAGTTATTTCAGCTATGCATAGCATGACTCATCAAAAAGTAAAAGCGTGTGAAGGAAAGGGAGCAACCCCTATGTCCAAAAAGAATGCAGAGAAAGTAAGAAACATTCTAAACGGAAACAATTTCAAGAACAAAGAAGAGCTATTAGCAATTACTGAAAGATGGGCAAATAGAGATTTTAGTAAAATTGTAGAAGAACATAACTATTTTATTAAACTTCAAGGTGGCAAGATAGGTGAAGTTACAGTGATGGATAAGGTAGACGAGCAAGTATTCTGTCTCAATACTTTCGGTGATGATGTAACGGCCGCATTAATTAAATCAGGAGATCTTCAAGCGCTGTAAGGTGTTTTTTCTCTGATATAAAGAAAGCCTCAAGTATTCATATACTTGAGGCTTTTCCAATGGAAAGATAGGAATGGTCCGAATTCTTTACATTAAGAACAAAGTGGAATTACTCCTAAACCAATTAATAAAGCTGCAGCAACTGCTGGAATTGGTACAGGAATTTGAATACCTTCTACAAATAAGAAATATTGACCACTTACTATTTTAAAACAAACTAATTGCATGGCTATTCCTCCCTTCTTTTAGGATTAATACATTATATTAATTTATCTATCTATTTATATAGTTAAATTATTTATTTTTAAAAATATAGTTAATATGTGAATAGTTTTCGAAAGGACCTGCTCAATCAATGCGGAAAAACATAAGATGAAACGAATCCATTAAAATACATGAGTGAACCTTAGTTTTCCCCTCTTATCTAAAGGAGGAACTATTATGGGTTATGGTGGTAGTTGTGGCGGTTGTGGCTTTTCTGGAGGCTTTGCTTTATTAGTTGTGTTATTCATTTTATTAATCATCGTTGGAGCTTCTTGCTTCTGCTAAAAACTATTGGAAAAGACACTCATATAGAGTGTCTTTTCTTTCGTGCAAAATGATTCCTGACAATAGCCAACTGTATAAAGTATACGGTATACTTTTGCCTCATTAGACATATAAAAATGTTGGAGGGATGTTATGAAACTAGTAGGGAAGCACATTTATATTCGGCTTTATAAAACTGATGATGCCAACGAGTTAGCTAACTTACATATTAGAAATCGCGAATTTTTTCAACGAGTTTGCCCGTTGCTCCCAGAAGTTTTTTATACAGAAGAACATCAAAAAATACGTCTTGAACAAGCATTAAAAAAGACAGCTGAAGGACAAGTATACCCTTTTGGAATCTTTTTAAGAGAAAATGATAAACTGATCGGAGACATTTCATTAACTCAAATTGTTAGGGGAGACCTCCAAAGCTGTTATACGGGATTCACTTTAGATAAGGAGCATAATGCAAAGGGCTATACAACAGAGGCTCTTCAACTTGTTGTAGATTTTGCTTTTAGGGAATTAAAGCTACATAGAATTGAAGCAGGAGCGATGCTTGATAATATAGCATCTATTCGTGTATTAGAAAAAGTGGGGTTTAAAAAAGAAGGTATAGCGAAAGAAAATATAAGGATTAATGGCAAATGGACAGATCATCAAATATTAGCTATTATCAATAGTTTGGATGTGTAAGCTTATTTTGATTCCAATAAAGATAATCATGTAACTCTTCAAACTCTACCAACAGTTTTATAGAGACCTTTACAATTTTCGGATCAGAAACTAACCTTACAAGTCTTGAAATTCCACCTAACTCTACAATTACTCTATTTGAAAATTTTACAACTAACCACACTAAGACTCTTATTCGTTTTAGTTTTAGCTTTGTATTTGCTGCGTTCGTCACATTGACTAGTAGACCATTTAAATCCACAACTCCACAAACAATTAGATTAACACCAGGGAGATACAAGGACTTTCTTATTTGAGGATGTTAAATGCCACTTCAGTTAACGCCTCATCAAGGCCATTATTTATCCAACAAACAACATATATTTGTTGTGATAAATCAAATTCATATTACTGTGAGAATAGTGACAATGGTTAGTATTAGTTATTAAAGAGAGCTTTGGCTCTTTTTTTATTTTCTTTCGACATAATATGACAATATATGAATTAACAGTTTGGTATTATTATCTAGAAATCTTACATTTATCTACAAATTATTATTGTATTTTTAGATTTTTAAATGTAAAATATTTCAATGTAAATACATACCATTTAGGGGGATAAAGAAATTTATGAAAAAATTATTAGCTTCAGCAACAGCGGTAACACTATTAACAGTGGGGTACAGTTCTTCTGCATTTGCAGCTAAGAGTCCTAATGATACAAAAAACTGTGGCCATTTTAAAAGTCAACAAGATGCTCAAGCATTCTGGGATCAAAATGGATATGGTGTTGGAAATGATCCACACCGTTTAGATAATGATAAAGACGGCATTCCATGTGAAGATTATAAATATCCAAAGAGCACAAATACTACAACAGAAAATAAAGAAACTACTAAACCTCAAGAACAACCTAAACAAGAAAATACTAAACAAGAACCTGTTAAACAAGAAAACACTAAGCAAGAGAATTCAAAACAAAATAACCAAACAACAAATACTACACAAGAACAAACTAAGCCTCAAACAACTGCAAAAGAAACAAAGAAAAATACTAATACAGTTGTGAAAAAAGAAACGAAAAAACAAGGTGAAAAATTACCTAATACAGCATCAAACGGTGTTACAATGATGTTAGCAAGCTTAGGATTAGCATTAGCTGGTTCTGTATTAATGTTCCGTCGTAAAAAGACAAACGCATAAAATAGTTCCTTAAAACGGCAGGAGAAATCCTGTCGTTTTCAAATGGAGTGATAAAAGTGAATAAAAAACAATGGATAGGCTTATGTTTAACTGTTATTGGACTTACTATCTTTTCCTATTATTTTCTAGAATGGTATAGTGCTAGACAATCAGCAGAGTCGTTAACAACTAACGAGGCTAAACAATATGAGACCTCCACACCTTCTAAAGAAAATGAAACGCAAAACATCAATCAAACAGAGACAGAGACAAAGATTGACACTTCATTACAACCTGAAGAACCTGTACAAATTCCCGCTTCAAAGGTAAACCATCAGTTAGGAGATAAAGTAGCATATTTAATTATCCCTAAAATACAAAAGAAATACTCTATATTTTGGGGAGCTGATGATAAAGTACTAAAAAAGGGTGTAGGTATGTTTGTTAGTGACTTAACTACTACACCATCTGGAAATGGTCATACAGTTTTAAGTGGACATAGAGATACTGTTTTTACCGAGCTTGGTGAATTAAAGGGAAATGACCAACTTATCGTAGAATATGAAAATAAAACATATACATATGAAATTAACAAGCATTGGATAACAGATTCAGAAGATCGAACAGTTATTGTAGAAAAAAGTGAGCCAACATTAACATTAACAACTTGTTATCCTTTTGACTATATAGGAGACGCTCCAGATCGGTACATAATTGAAGCATCTCTACTTTCCATTCATTGAGGATGGAAAGTCCAATACACATTAATTTTAATAATATGTATTGGACTCCCATTCAAGTATCATTTTTCTTAATGAATATTTGGTATATTTTAGGGTGTTTTTTACTATTTTTATGTTAAGATATTTTGGTTGATATTCATCTTATTTTAGGAGGTTGGAAAATCTGTTACATGCTTTTCATATGGATTTTAGTTTCTATACCGAAAGTATAAAAGTTTTAGGGTTATTAGGGAATTCTACTCGCTTATCAATTGTTTGTAAATTGATTACATATGGATCGTTGTCAGTTTCTGATTTAAGTAAGCAAACAAGAATTACAGAGGATTTGATTGTACAACATTTGCGTAAATTAGCCTTTGGAAATATTGTAATTAGTGAACGTATAGGGAAAAGGCTTTATTTTAAAATAAAAGATAATAAAACAATTGAGATTATTAAGGTATTAGGATTACTAAGTTAATTTTCATTACTTTCAATATAAATGATTTTGCTATAACTCAATTGTGCAAAATCACATTTAGCCTGCCTACGGAAATAGGGAGGTTTTTAATATACAAAAAGGCGCCCATATAAGGGTGCCTTTTCCAATAGTTTTTTAGCAGAAGCAACTGCATCCAATAATGATTAATAAAATAAACAATACAACT
>NZ_KV827867.1:30538-30898 GCF_001836235.1 Bacillus sp. HMSC036E02
TTTTAATGGGTTCACTTTACCTTATGTTTTTAAGAATTAATTGAGCAGGTCCTTTTGAAAATAGAAAAAAGACGCCATAAGGCGCCTTCCTTTTAGGTAGATAAGACTTTAGTTTTCCAATCTAAAGAAATTTTGTATCAGCTCTTTGAGAGTATATCATGATATTCGCTTGATTTATTATGCATTATTACATATCATTGTAAATCCCTCTATTTTCCATTTGATAAAATGCAATCCCAATATTGTTAATAATTAAATAAATATTTCTACAAATTGAAAATATTTACAAAAGATATAAAAGTGATACATTTAAGGTGCAAGTTATAAAAAATATTTAAGGGGGATTTATTATGTTTAAGA
>NZ_KV827868.1:0-623 GCF_001836235.1 Bacillus sp. HMSC036E02
ACCTCAAATCGTAAGTGCGATTATTGGTCAAGATGGTAAGGAAACCAAAAAGTTTAAACCCATTTTAGAAAGTTCAAATCGTTACCCGATGAACTTTTGGAGTGTCGTGCAAGGTGGGATGAGTCAAAATATAGAGGAAATTAAAAAGTTGCCCTTTGACGTCGCAGGTAAAACAGGTATTACAGGTTTTCCAAATGAGCAAGCAAGAATGATAAATCACTCTCTTTTCATTGCATATGCTCCTACGGAAGATCCACAAATTGCCGTTTCTGTCGTTATCCCTGGTAGTAATTCAGAAAAAAACATTGCCGCTCTCGTTACATCAGAAATTTTAGAGTACTGGAATACTCTTCAAAACGAAAATAAAAATAAAGAGGAAGGTTCACTTTAATGAACCTTCCTCTTTCTTTTACCATATAGAATCTATATTTATTATTTTCCATATACCTTCATTATTCTTTTCGAACATAAATGAATATTTAATATCAGTTAAAACATACTCTTTCTGTACATATCCAGTATTACCGTTAATTGTAGATATTTTTATATATCCATTATTCTGTACTTTTTCTGGAATCCAAGCTTTTACCATTTCATTAGATACTTCATATAAAACTTGTGAT
>NZ_KV827868.1:723-1605 GCF_001836235.1 Bacillus sp. HMSC036E02
AAAATTTTCGTTTTATTTCCAGTAACAGTTGCATATATAAAATGCGCTTGGTTTGGTTGGTTACTTTCTGTCAATCCACTTGGTACTTTATATACTTGCTTTGTATCTTTTGCAAACTCTCCTCCCATTGTAAGGGCGACTTGCAACTCATGAAAGATATCTTCATCAAACTTCAGTTCATCCTTCCTATAACTCTTTCCTTTAAATAGAACTTCATCATTTAACGCTTTGTACAAGTTATTTTCATTTTTTGAGTTCGTACTTTGATATAGTTCATTCATAAATTGTTTTAATGATGGATCTTGAGCAGACTCATCTTTTGTTTTAGGCTTAATTTGAGTACTACTTTGTACCGGTGATTTATTATCATCAAGCCAAGGTTGTTGAACAATGAAAAATAACATTGTACAAACCAAAACAACTACAATAGGTAATGCTTTTTTACGAAATGGTCTTTTATGTTTTTCAAAATCCACTTCATTATTTTCATATATAGACTGCTTTATTTTAGAAATAAATTCTTCTTCATCTTTACGATTCTCCATTGGGCCTTTTTTTATTTTTCTATACCAGTCAGGATTTTGTTTATTGTTCATCACTACTACCCTCCCCTATTAATTTTGAAACCTTACTTCTCGCTCTACTTAATCTCGATTTTACAGTTCCAATGGATACTCCTAATGTTTCAGCCATTTCTTCATAAGATAATTCATATTTTGCATCCAATATAATTATTTCACGGTGCTTTTTAGGTAGTTCTAATACCACCTTCCACACATCATTCATTTCTTCTTGCTTAAAAAATTCTTGTTCTGCTGACAGGGATTGCTTATCGTCACTAAAAAATCCTATTAAAGATATCCTTTTAAAATAAGAGGATTT
>NZ_KV827868.1:1705-7454 GCF_001836235.1 Bacillus sp. HMSC036E02
CCACGTTTTAATAGATGACTCCTTTCGAAATGAATTCCAATTTTTAAACACCTTTATAAATACATCTTGCGTGATATCATCTGATAAGTGTGGATCTTTCGTAATAATAAATGAATAATTCCATACATCTTGCCAATAGTCTTTTATAACATAGTCCAGCTCATCATGATTACACTTTTCAATAAACGTCTGTTCCATTTCCACACCTCAAACTTATTTGAATAAACATAAAAACTGCCCTCACTTTTATTATGGTTTCAATATATAGACAAGATACAAGTTTCATTTGTTCCATTGTTTATCTTTTTCAAGCAGAATAATACTACTAAAAAACAAGTAAAGCATACAATGATAAAATTCTACTCATGAAAATCTGTTTTTTGAATTTAACGTAACACTCCACTTGTCCATTTCAATTTGCTATCTCCTTCTATTTGCCATTAACAATGTCAACTTTTCTAGAATGACAGCAAAAAAGCATTCTTTCTAATCGAGAATGCTTTTTTGAAATTTAATTGTTCTATATTTTCCCCAATTTATATCTTTGAGTTAAGCAAACCTGTAATAAATTTAGTCAAAAAATTCACCATATGATTAAGTATTATTTCTGAAATACATGTTTTACTTTTTCACCTGGAACGTTACTTCCTCCTCTTCCTTTTACATCTTCAATCATCATTGTAACAATCATGTCTGGCGCATTTGCATCGAAAGCTGCGAACCATCCCAGTTCTTTTCCGTCTGCTTCTTTCGACTCTTTCAGTTCTGCTGTACCAGTTTTACCAGCAAGCGTCACACCATCAACCTGTGCAATTCTCCCTGCGCCATCAGGGTCATTAATGACTTTAATTAATGCGCTCTTTAATATCTCTTGATTCTTTTTAGAAACCACATTTTCTTTCCAATTCCCTGCTACTTTTGCTTCTTTTAAAAGATGTGGCGACGGAATATTCCCTTCATTTACAATCGGTGCATATGTTAATGCTAAATGAAGTGGTGTCATTAATACTTGTCCTTGTCCATAGCCCGTGTCTGCTAGTTGAATATCGTTTTTTATCCCATCTTTTGCAATGATTGAAATAGGAAGTTCGTATTCGATTGGTAATTTTTCATGAAATCCGTACTTTTTAAATTCATTTACATACTGATCTTTTCCCATTTTCAAAGCTTGTTGAGCAAAATAAATATTATCAGAGTACTTCATTGCCTTATCAAAATCAATTGGACTTGCATCCTTTACACGCGTTACATAGTAATTTCCCCAAGACGAATCTTTTGTCCACTTCAATCCTTGAATTTTAAATTCTTCCTTCGGATTTATTGTGTTTGTTTCCAAACCAATTGCACCTGTGATCGTTTTAAATACGGAACCTGGTACAAATGCTTGTGTAAAGCGATTCGTCATTGGTAGTTTCGAGTCGTTACTCCATGCTTCTCGTTGGGCTTTCGATGCTCCTCTAACTATTATATTTGGATTATAAGCAGGGCTACTTACAAGTGCGATTGTTTCACCTGTTTTAGGATTGACCGCTGCACTAGACCCTGCTTCAGTTTTCATCTCATTAAAGATTTTTTCTTGAATTGCAGCATCAATTGTTAACGTAACATTTTCTCCTTCTTTTGCTTCTTTTTTTGCTACGTTTTTAATCTCTTTCCCCTTCTCATCTTCTATAAATACGCGTCCACCCTTTTCACCACGCAATTTATTTTCTAACACTTTCTCTAAACCGGTCTTACCTACTAAATCATCTGCCTGATAACCTTGTTTTTGAAGTGATTTTAACTCCTCCGCATTCACCTTTCCTATGTATCCAGTTAAGTGTGCCGCTGCTTCACCTAATGGATACGTACGAATATTTACTGGGTGAGATGAAACTCCTTCTAATTCAATATAATCATTCTGTCTGGTTCCCTCTTTTAAAATACCAATTGGTACAAAGGAGTCTGGTTTTATCCATTTTGCTGTGAGCTTTTGTTCGACCTCTTCTATAGACATATCAAGTAATTGTGCTACTATTTCTTTCGTTTGCGCTGCTGTTTCGCCTAGTTTCTCTGGAATAATTCCAACCTCAGTCGCTTTACCATTCGTTGCAAGCCCTTTTCCATTTCGATCATATATTTCTCCGCGTTTTCCTTGCTCTATTTGCATACGTACTTTGTAATCTTTTTTCATTCCTGGAAAAATGAAGTCTGGCGTCCAATTTATTTTCCAAGACTCTTTATCTTTCACAAGTTTTGCTTCATGGATGAATGAAACTGATCCTACATCGGTATCCATCTTAACTTCAAAAAGAAAAAGCTCTTTATCTTTCGTATTCTCTCCTTTCATTTTAACTTTTAAATTCTTAGCTCCAATCCCCTCATAGATTTTTTGATATTTTTCTGTGAATTCTTTTTTAGAAATTGATTTTTTTGCATGATCTGATAAATGATCATACATATTTGTAAATTTTCTATCATTCCATAAATTAATATATTCTTCAAATGCTTGTTTTGGCGGTTCGTTTTTATTACATCCTACCAACATAACCGCGAAACAAACGAAAAGCAGCATCCATAATTTTTTCAATTCAATCTTCTCCCTTAGTTAAAAATGATGATTCCTTTCTTAATTTATTTAATAAAAAATGTTTTAACGCTTAATAGACAGTGAAAGTAAGGATATTGTTCCATATTTACAAAAAACTAAAAAAGAGTGATAAGAATTCCGTAAATTTGGAATCCTCATCACTCTCGTTTGATATTGTGCAAATCATGAATATGAAATAATAATTTCTAATTTTAAAAAATAATTTTAATTTTCCAACTAACGAGATAAAAATCATGTATTTGTTCTATTTTTAATAATTCATAAATTCGTTGAAATGTTCGCATCAAATTCATCTGATGTTTTGGTATCTATTTTTCTCCCATCAATTGTCATCTTTATTTTTTGTTTTTGGTTTGCTGTTACCACCCAAGCGTTCGGTAAATAACGATCTTCATGGGATAATGTAGACGGTGAATTTATAACCTTTCCTCCTAAATATAGCGTAGCAGAAGAACCTCCATCCATTGCCATTGCATTTATAGCTCCTTTTTCATATAAAATATCTTGACACTCTTTCAACGTAGCTCCTATACTATGTGTCTGTCTACCGTCAATAACTAGAAACATAATTGTACCATCTTCTTTTTGGGCCATAATACTTCTTGGAGCCGACCCCCAACCGCCGTCTCCTTCTGTAATCATTTTTTCTCCATTTACAATTAACTGTGGCATAAATCCAGCTGCGGAAACGACTTGTTTATCCAACAGTTGTTGGGTAGAATAATTTCCTGTTATCATTTGACCAAACTTTGTTAATCCCGTAATAATTGCAGGGGCATTTCTATCCATATTTGTATCAATAGCTTTCCCATTTTCTATCACAATTCCAGTAGCAACATTTCCTCCACCCCTTCCTGTTTCGTCAGCAAATCCACTTGCATTCACAGCAACAAGTGCATGATTACGTTTTGCCATTACACTAATTTTTTCTCCCCTGTTAGCACCCTGTGTTCCTTGATGGCTAACAAGTTTAACATTGAAAGGATTACTAATTGTTACTAACTTTCCTTCGAAAAGAAAGCGACTATCTTTATTACTTTTAATTGTTTCTACATCAATTTCTAATGGCTGATTTTTTAATTCTTCTAATCTTTTTCCTACTATTTTTTTATAAATATGCTCATCACTGTTTGACCATTTTGGATGATTAATTCTATCTTGCAGTTTATCTAGTTCCTTTTGGGATAGGAATGTATATTTCGCATATTGTGGATGCTGAGAAGTTAATATACTCCCAGCGATTGTTATACGAAGCTCTCGGCCATAGCTAGTACCAAATAGTATTCCTACGCCAATAATCATTAAAATAGAAAATAGAAGCAAAATTCGTTTGAAGATTTTTCTTAGATGTTTCATAGTTTTATCCTCCAGCATTCATTACATTCAATAAATCCATTAAAATATTATTTATCTAAAGACAAAAGTGTTTGATTTCCTCATGCCTGAATTCCCCACTATGTTTTAGCAATTAAGGCAACATACTTATTCCGGATTTCGTTTTTTTAGTGTATATTTATAAATTTAATAACGTTTTTGCAACCATGAAGTAAATTATTAATCCTGTTCCGTCAACAAATGTTGTAATAAATGGACCTGAAACAACTGCAGGATCTAGTTTTAATTTTCTTAGAATTAAAGGTAAAACAGCTGCTACAAGAGAAGCCCAAATAACAATAAATAATAAAGTAATTGCTACAACTTGCGCAACTTCTGCTCCAACTCCTAACATATAAGCACGAATGAGCCCAGCTATCCCAAGTGCAAGTCCAAGAAGCATACCAATTGCAAATTCTTTTTTCATTACACGGAAAATGTCTTTAAATTTTAACTCTCCAATACCAATTGCACGAGTAATTGTTGCTACAACCTGTGTTCCTGTATTCCCTCCAGTACCTACTAATAATGGAACAAAGAAAGCAAGGGCAACTACAGTTTCAATTTCGTCTTCAAAATACTTTAATACTGTACCTGTATATGCCTCAGCAACAAAAAGAAGTAATAACCATGGTAGACGTTTTAGGAAAATGCTCCAAATACTAGCTTCAAAGTAAGATTGATTCAATGGTTCACTTCCGCCTAACTTTTGAATATCTTCTGTAGCTTCTGCTTCCATAACATTCATTACGTCATCAAATGTTATAATACCAATCATTTTATTATTTGCTGTTGTGACAGGTATTGCTGCTAAATTATAATTCAGTAGCTTTTTTACAACTTCTTGCTGGTCAACTTCAGCGTGTACTGAAATTACCTCTGGCATCATGATAGTAGATAATATCTCTTCATCTGCTGCTAGTAATAACTCATGTATGGAAACGATTCCCTCAAGATAACCATGACTATCAAGAACATAACTATAAGATATTGATTCTACATTTTCAGAATGTTCCCTAATGTACTTCAATGTCATTTTTACTGACCAATTTCCTCTAACTGCAACAAAATCACTTGTAACAAGACTTCCTGCCGTTTCAGGTTTGAAAGTCATTAATTTTTTTACGTTATGTTTTGTAATTTTATCTAGATACGCCATTAATTTAGCCTGTTCTTCCGGATGAACCGCTAGAAGTAAATCTACTAATTCATCAATCGGTTGTAAATTCAGTAACTTTTTAGCTTTATTTTCAGATAAGTGAATTAAGATATTATATTTTTCTTCTGCACTCATATATTGAAGAACTTTAGAGCTTTTTAATACAGGAATCGTATTTAGTAATATGACTTGATCTTCAATTGAAAACTGTTTTACTTCTTGCGCAATATCATACGACGGAAGACGTAAAACTTTCTCTGCATCCAAGTTATTTTTGGTTATAAGTAATTCCTTTAATAATTTCTTCATGTTAACTCCTCCTCATATTGCTAAGGGAGACTCTAGAGTTTCATGAGTGGTTTTGTTTTATTTTATCTGTCTTAAATTTTTTATTAGAGCAATAATAGTTACATTGCAATCAATTCATTAGTTAGAATTACCTCCTTTTTGAATATAGACAAGATAAAAATAAATAACATTAAACAGAAAAACCTTTACTCAAAAAGGAGTAAAGGTTTTTTCACAATACAAATAAATGATTATTAAGACAGCTCTGCCGAAATCACAGAGGTGCCTTTCTATCAAATCGTATACCACTCCCTCGTTGAGTTTTAGCACTGTATAGC
>NZ_KV827868.1:7554-16187 GCF_001836235.1 Bacillus sp. HMSC036E02
CGTTGAGTTTTAGCACTGTATAGCATAGGTTTTTATAACCAGCTACATTAAGAAGGGCCTTAATCCGACCGTTCCTGTTGACCCATTGGCGTCTCTCGACATTTTTGGGCAGCAGCGTTTCTCTATACAGGAGCCTCACCTAACAAAGTTTATTGAATTACTTCAAAATTTAAACCAGAATTTAATATTTGTCAACTGACTTTCAATTCCATTCATAAAAAAATCTTTTATAGAAAATGAAATTATATTTTATTATAAATTTAAAATTCCCCTTAAAAAACATAGAATTCAAATAGATTTAATTCGAAGAAACGTAATAAAACATATGAAACTTATTGTTTTTAATCAAATTCCAACTTTATAACAAAAGATGAATAATTAGTCATTCTGTATATCAAAAGAACATTCACAAAAAAATCTTCTTTTATGATTAAAATCTTCTTTACTGTTTATCAAATTTATATGGTTAAACTACTTAATCAAACGATACACTACAAGTCAAAAATATGTACTTATACAGAATGATTACAGACATTTTTTCATATCATTTCTCAAAGAACTATAAAGCAATAAAACAAATAAAATTAGCAATATGGTTGCTTGACAAGCAAAAAAAATATATTTATGCTTGCTACACGAAACAAACACATAAAATTTATATTGCTTAACCTGTTAGGTGAGGCTCCTATGCAAACACAGGCTATTGCCCAAAAATGTCGAAAGACGCCAATGGGTAGAACAGGAATTGTCGGATTAAGGCTCTTCTTAAGATAGCTAAGTAATGAATTTTCATTACTTTACGTTGTATAGTGCCAAAGCTCTACTAGGGGGAAAAAGCCTTATTTAGTCATGCCATTTTGAATCCCTCTAGTTACATACTAGGGGGATTTTTGCGTAAAAAACAGGGAATAAGTGATAGAATCTTTCTAAACAAAAGTCATATTTAGTAATTGACGAGAACAAGATTCTATTCATTAACAAATGTAATATTATGTTTTGTTTTAAATCAGGAGGATATTAAAATGAAAAAAATATTAAAACTCGATTATCTATTGCTCCTTCCTCTATTCATAACATGTACTTTAGGTATTATCATGATGTATAGTGCAAGCTCCATTGTCGCTGTTCAACATTACGGTTATAACAGTAGACATTTTGTTGATTCTCAATTAACAAAGCTACTTTTAGGAACAATAGGATTAATAATTTGTGCTTTACTCCCATATGAAATATGGAAAAAACGAATAGTCTCAATCTGTATTATGGTTGGGGGGATTTTTTTATTAATTATGGTTTTATGGAAAGGAAAAGTGGTAAATAATGCTCAATCATGGATCTTTGGAATACAGCCAGCTGAATTTCTTAAGTTAGGAACAATCCTTGTAACAGCCCGTTTTTTTGCATTGCGACAAGAACAAGCTAAAAATAACTGGAGTGGTATCGGAAAACTTTTATTTTTTTTAGCTACAATTTTTTTTCTTATCTTTAAACAACCAAATTTAGGATCTGCACTTTTAATATTAGGTATAGGTTTTAGCATATTTCTTTGTTCAGGAATAAATATAAATCTACTAATCAAAAGAACTACCATCGGTTCTATTTTATGGTTACCTATTTTATATTATTTGATTCAATATAGTTTATCAGAAGTTCAAAAGACACGTATTACTACGATTTTCAATCCCTTTCTTGATGCGCAAGGAAATGGATACCAGCTTGTAAACTCTTTTATTGCCATGGGCTCTGGAGGAATCACTGGTCGTGGATTTGGAAATAGCATACAAAAAACAGGTTATCTTCCAGAACCACACACTGATTTTATAATGGCAATAGTTTCTGAAGAACTAGGATTTATTGGTGTATTTATTCTATTGGTTGGAGTTTTGACTATAGTACTTCGCTCCTTAAAAATTGCACAATTATGTGTAGATCCATTCGGCAGTTTTATAGCAATTGGTATAGGATGTATGATTGGTATGCAATCAGTTGTAAATTTAGGTGGTATTACGGGACTATTTCCTCTTACAGGTACTCCATTTCCATTTGTAAGTTTTGGTGGAAGTTCTTTAATGGTGAATTTAATAGCAATAGGAATATTGCTTAATATCTCAATTTTCAATAAAATAAGACTTTCTCCTTTTTAAAATCTATTGTACTATAGTCATTTTTGTTACATTTAGAGAGATTATACAGGCTTTCATAATGATTTGATCAAACTGTAGATTTATTAATTTTAAACGAACATTTAAAATATTTTATAGCATAGAATAGACAGTATACAGTAGACACCACTAATATCTACTAGGTGAATAAAAAGAAGGAGAAAATAAATGACTCTAAATATAAATAGAGTATTCCCACGTAATTGGTATGCTGTGAGTTATGTAAAAGATATAAAAAAGATTCCAGTAAAAAAAAGAGTTGCTGGCAAAGATTTTGTATTATATCGGGATGAAAAAGGCGAAGTTCAGGCTCTATCACCTTACTGCCCTCATCGTGGCGCTGACTTATCACTGGGACAAGTAGTAAATGGTAAACTAGTCTGTCCCTACCATGGTTGGGAGTTCGATAGTTGTGGTACTTGTGTAAGAATTCCATCCCAACCCAATAAACCTATCCCGAAATTTGCTCATACCTTCTCATACCCTGTAAAAGAAAAGATTGGGTTGATTTGGATATACCCTGATAGTGAGGAAAATCCACCTGAATGGCAAACTTTTCATGTAATGGAGAACACTCCTTTTAAACTCTCTTTCTTCCACGCCACTTGGAATGCACACCTTACTCGATCAATCGAATCTGTGCTGGATATTGCTCATCTTGCTTATGTACATAAAAAAACGATTGGTAGAAAAACAAAAGCCGAATCAACCAATTATAAGCTGGAGGGAACACTGGATCAGTTTATATTCTCAAATGGTGATGCTTACCTTGAATACAAATTCCCACATCAGTGGATGCTTCACAGTGGCAAACAGGAGAATGAGTCATTTATTCAGTATATTACGTTTACACCAATTGATGAAGAAGAGACATTAATTATGGGATATACCGGAAGGACATTTTTAAAGTACTTCCCTTTACTAGACCAAATTTTAGCTAAATTTAGTTTAAGAGTACTAAAAGAGGATCAAATTATTGTAGAAAGTCAACATCCTAGACCTATACCAGAAGCTTTAAAAATGGAGGCCCATGTTCATGCAGATATGGCTCAAGTTCAGTTTAGAAAACGTTGGTTTCAGTTTTTACAAAATGGGTCTTGTTTTTCACTTGATTAAAGGCACGTAACGCAGTATTAAATATAGGTGTAGTGATGTTGATAGACGGTGGATGCTACCCCATCGCCATCAAGCTAAAATTTTATAGTACCCCCTGAACCCAATTTTGTACTAACTCGTAACAAAAAATTCCTTCAAAAAAGAAAGGCGCCTATGCACCTTTCTTTTGTAATGCATTCTCACTCTCTTAGCATTCAGAATCCCTTATGAATCACTTTAATGCATCATTGTACGAACCTAATTACCCTTTAGAAAAGTAATAATTTGTCTCCTTACTTTTCAGTAACATATTTCCTCTTATTATTAAAAATAAGTCGTTTCTACTTAATATTTTTACTATAACTCTAACTAGTGCTAACCAAAGGATCATAATAAGCCAAATATAATTTATTAATCACGTTTAAAGTACATAAGTCTGCACTGATTGAAAATGCAGAACCAGCATTAATATCGTTTAGCGTATTTGTAATCCGCTAACGACTTAAATCACCTTATTTCACTCTCTTCGGTAAAGCTGAGCCTGAATGTTCAATTACTGGATGAACATAAACATTAATGTCAGCATTACTAAAATAATTTTCACCTTGATCCCAATTCTTACTTATTTTCTTTCATTCTTTATAATTATTCCGCTTATATACTTCTCCTAATGCTAATACATCCACCTTATATTTTTTTGAACAAGCTTTATTGATTTTTGAATCCTTTGCTCCATCTCTTTTGAAATATCCTTCGTTAAGCGTTTTTCATCCATAACTTGTTTATAATCGCTAAAATGCAACTCCGCCAAAGTACCTTCGAGAAACAAATGAATATCAAACTTCGGTTTTGTAGTATTTTCAGTAAAAACCTTTATTTTTCGATGTAATTTATGAATTTCATATGTAATAAGCTGATTCTTTTCACGTATGGTAAAATAGCCCCCTAATTTCTCACCAATTACAAAGTTCATTCCCAGTGTTTGTTCTCCGTTTAACATTCCAACACACTTGTTATCCTTCCCACGAAACAATGCAGCCCCATCCATTTCTATCCCTTGTTTTGTTGGCCTTAAGATAGGTAGTACAAAACTGCGTTTTGAAATTATCTTTTCCTGCACATCACCAATTCTTGCCGCCTCCACCATTTGAGCGTTTTTGGGAGGATGTTCAGCTAGCATATCAATATACTGTGCCGGTAAATTTTCTAGTTTTGCACTTTGTTTCAAGATAGTTTCTGCATTTTTTTTCAGAAACAAATAGACGGATGTTTCTTCTCATTTCATGATCACGAATATATACATCTAGCGTATTCTGTAAAGCATTAGGATTCGAGAGTAATTTTTCAGAAAAAATAATTCACGACTAATTTTTTTTAGCAATAATTCGTATTTGTTCAAATACACTATCTGCTTTTGCACTCACATTAATATAATTATTCCCTGCCCCTTTTCCACCTTGCTGCGCTAACTTACTGAGAAGTACCATCTGATACGTCCCTTTCATAATTGGATTTGATTTCTTTTCCTTAACAATATGGTAAGACGCACCTACTACAAAGCCTCTTTCTTCTATCTCCACTAACTCAGAGCAACCACTGTATTTTTCTGTTTAACTGTTGGGGTTCAGCTCATAATGAAACATATTTTTTACATAAAAGACTTTCGTATATAAATTTTTCAAATGATTTATTAGCGAATTGTTGACCAATATCACTTTTTTGAGTGAGTAATTTTTTAGATTGATGATGTAATGAATTTTTTTCGTTTCTTTTATGTAAAATATTCTAGTTTTGCATTAGGAAAGAACTGTTTCATATAGGAATACAGATAGTTTTTTATATCCTCTTCTTCTTCTTTTTGATAAATGTATTTTCCGATTCCATATTTCCCCCATTTATACCTTCTTTTCTCTTCATCTAATTCTAGTTTTGTCATCGGGTAGTTTTTTTCAATTACTCTCTTAGCTGGCTTTGTAAAACGATGTTGAATAAATTCAAATGTAATATCATCCCGTGCATCAAGAGGTAATTCAGCATTTAGGCGTTCAAACATATGATAGTATCCTTCCTTCCAGCCTTCATGCAGGTAAATAGGAGCTACAATGAAACCAAGAGGATATCCAGCTCTAGCTACTTTTCCTGCTGCCTCAATTCGTTTAGCTAAGGGAGAAGTTCCTGGTTCAAAGTTTTTAATCACATAATCAGCGTTTACACTAAAGCGAAATCTTGTTTTTCCATTATGTTTAGCATCAAGTAAATGATCTACATGGTGGAATTTCGTAACAAATCTCAATTTCCCATATTCAGATTCTCCAAAATGCTCAATGGCCCGTTTAAGGGTATGCGTTAAATAATCGATTCCTACAATATCTGAAGTACACGACGCTTCAAATCTTGTTACTTCAGGTGCACGCTCTTTCATGTATTTATCAGCAGCATCTAAAATTTCTTCAACATTTACATACGTTCGTATATAAGGCTTACTTCCCATCGTTGTTTGTAAATAACAATAATGACAATGTCCCATACATCCCGTTGCAAAAGGAATTGCATACTCTGCTGAAGGCTTGGAAGTATCGAATTTCAGTGTTTTTCTAACACCAACAACCAGCGTGGATTTTGCTACTCGATACTTTTGAAAATCGTTATCCCCTGGCAAATCTCTTACTTGATTATGGGAAGTAGTATGTCGAATTTCAACATCCATCTTTGAAAACTTCTCAAACAGCTCTTTCCCCAAAGGATAATCTAATGCTTTCGGTTCAAAATATACGAGCTTAGGCATAAATGGCTTATTCATTCTAACATCCCCTCTGAAATATCACCATAATAGTAAGTGTAAGCTTGGTTTGCTTCATCTTCGGTAGCATATATAGCCATCTCATTTGTTAGTGGATAATACGTTTCGTAAAGAAATAGTGCTAATTCATTAGGTCTTTCAGGATTATTTACAACTGCTGCAGCTTGTATGTTAGCTACGTCTTGAGTATGAGGATTTCGGTAAAAAATATAAACAATGTCACCAGCATGATACGTATTACTTTCAGAAGAAAATTCCATTCCATCACCATCTCATTTCATAAAATTCAATGCTCACAGTTTTACTTTCTAATTTTCTTGTAGTGTAACTATTTAATTACATTGATAATGATTACGTCATACAAACATATTTTGAAAAATGAATAATAAATGTACTCCCAAAAAGGCAAGCATATATCAATGCTTGCCTTTCGTTCTAACGACGATGTTCAACAAGATCGATTACACCTAAAACGACGTGTGCTAAACCAAAACCAAATACTGTATTTGCAATCATTTTATTAGTTCCACGAGTTTGTTTAAGAGCATAACCTGCTGCTGTCACTGCTGTACCTAAAGCTGTTGGAATTAATCCTTCACGAATGTCCACAGTGATGCCTCCTTGTTTCGTAGTTAGTAAATTTGTTTTAATGACTCGAAGTAAAGTATTAAAACAAGTATTAGTATTTTTCTTTTTAATAAAATTATGTGAAATTTTTATGAATAATATTTTAAATCCATAACAGCTATAAAGATTGAAAAAATTATTAATTAACAAATAAGAAAATATCTTCAAAACGTATTTTTATATGAAAATTTTATACCTCAGACAAAAAAATCTTTGCGAAAATTCTCTCCATAAAAAGTGCTCCTAAATTTATATATATAGGAGCACTTTTTATGAAACACTATTCTTTATTTGCTTATGAACCACTTTATTATAATAACCATGCTTTACAACTTGCCTAAAATCATCTACCTCGATATCCATTCTTTCCGCAATATCTACAACAATTGTATTTTGTAAAACATTCACCACAAATCCCATTAATTTCAAATTGTGATTTTTACGATATGAAAATTCAACGTAATCCCCAAGTGTTACTTCTTTATTATGTTTCATTTGGCGCCCCCTAAATTATCGATAATTATACAATAGTTTCCCCCTTTTTTACTTCTACATACGGGGTCACCAGTTTATCATTTTAGCCAATTCATCTCCCACCTACTTATTTTGCGTTCCTTGAGGAAGGGGTCTTCTTGGCTAAAATGATAAAAAAAGACAAACTCTCCAATGTGAGGAGTTTGTCCAAAACCATGATTTCTTTAGTTTAACAATATAGAATTCAGTTCCGATAAGAATCTTTCTTTTTTCCATATCCCACGGTTTTTGCATCGATACTAACAATAGTGGATTAGAATAATGACTTAATACTTGCTAGGACAGTAAGAATACCTATAATAATGACAAATACATTGCTAGATTTCCCTTTGTATTTAGCAAGTACTGATACTTTATGGATTGCATACATGGGTAGTATACATAAGATAGCAGCAACTAGCGGACCGCTAAGGGCATCAATGATTCCAAGAATACTTGGATTTGTATAAGCAACATACCAGCATGTTAATACGACAAAAGTAAGAATCATTGTCTTAACTGTTTTTTCTCCTATATCTTTCCCACGTTTTTTACTGGACTTGATAATCATGTCACGCATTACCTCATACGCTCCTATATAATGACCAAGGAAAGACTTTGTAATAGCCACAAAAGCAATGATAGGAGCTGCAATAGTGATTACTGGCGAATTAAGCTCATTAGCAAGATATGATAGGATTGACAAGTTCTGTTCTTTTGCCACCTTAAGATCATTTGGAGTCAAACTTAAGGTACTGCTCCAAACAAAGAACATAACAACTGCGAATGTCATAATATAACAAACTTTTTGTATTTGAGCACATTTAGCATCAGTAGCATCTATTCCATACGTAGCTCTCTGTTTCATAACAAATGACGAAATCATAGGCGAATGATTAAACGAGAATACTATGATTGGAAGTATCATCCATATCGTTCCTAAATATCCTGTTCCTGTTGAAGCAGTAGAAACACTTGAAAAACTAAGCATTGACGTATTCCACTGTGGAATCAAAGATATTGCGATAAAAAGTAGAGAAGCTATAAAAGGATACACTAGCATGCTCATGATCTTTACAGTTATATCTTGACCAAAATTTAGTATAGCGATAAGACCGAGTACTAAAACAAGCGATAAAATGGACCTTGGAGGCTCCGACATGTGCAATTGATGCACGATAAAGCTACTAGCGGTATTTGTAAGTGCGACCGAGTACATCAGCACGATCGTATAAATGGAGACAAAATATACAATATTAAAAATGATACTTGCCTTATTTCCAAAATACTCTCTTATTGTACCTGTAATCCCCTCATCGGCAGAGTTCGAAGCGTAAATCATTTTAGCAAGCGCCCTATGTGAATAATACATAACAGGATATGCAAGTATGGTAATTAACAGCAATGATAATAAACCACCTGAACCTGCATTAATC
>NZ_KV827868.1:16287-27832 GCF_001836235.1 Bacillus sp. HMSC036E02
ACCTGAACCTGCATTAATCGGTAAAAAGAGTACTCCTGCTCCAATTGCTGTTCCAAAAAGGCTCAATGCCCAGGTAGTATCCTGTTTATGCCACTTTTTAGGGTCTAAATATTTCTCGTTTTTTACTGCAGTGTTATCAGCTTGAAATTCTATGTTTTTTGCAGTATTCCCATCCATATAATAATTCCTCCTTGTGTCCTATTCTTAATTCTCTTTTTAAGATATAGGAATATAGACCGTTCTTGAAAAATGAATAGCTTATATAGTGCCCCACAACGAATATCCCCCTTCTAGGTTAATAAAAATCAAAAAATTAGCGAAGCATCAACCTGAAGGGTTTGTTACCACTTATAAAATATTTTAATTATATAGTAGTATATTTTATTGATAACTCCCCCAATATACAGACATCCTTAGGCGAACAATAGAGTAAAGATTGTTAAAAACTTCACAATATATTCGATAACTTATTGATTTGATTGGTTCTCCCCAAAGATTTTATTTTTAATGGCAATTCCTGTAGGTGTAGCTGCAATACCACCTAAACCTGTCTCTCTTAATTCGCGAGGCATCTGTCTTCCAACTCTATACATGGCTTCAATCACTTCGTCAGCATTGATGAGATTGTTTACGCCAGCTAATGCGATGTCCGCTGCTGCTAAAGCATTTGCCGTTCCAATGGCGTTTCTCTTTACACAAGGAATTTCTACCAAACCAGCGACCGGATCACAAACTAAACCGAGTAAATTTTGTAATGCAATCGAAAAAGCTTCAGAAGATTGCTGTGGCGTTCCACCCGCAGCTTCTACCGCAGCTGCAGCCGCCATCGCTGAGGCACTTCCTACTTCAGCTTGACATCCTCCATACGCTCCTGAAATACAAGCGTTGTTTGCGACTATCGTTCCAAATAACGCTGAAGTGAATAGAAAATGAATCATATCTTCATGACTTAACTGCAACGTATCTTTAATACTAAATAGGACTCCCGGAATCGTCCCACTCGCACCTGCTGTTGGAGTTGCACAAATAGCTCCTAATGCAGCATTTACTTCATTAACACCGATAGCACTTTGAATCCCTAACACCATCAAATCTCCAGAAAGAGTTTTCCTATTTTCTCGATAGTTTTTAATTTTTACAGCATCCCCTCCGGTCAAACCTGTTGGAGAAAATACACCGTCGCCCTCGATACTTTTATTTATTGCATGTTGCATAGTCGCTAAATTTCGTTCCATTTTACTCCATACTTCTTCATAAGAAGTTTTAGTTTGTTTGATTTCCTGTTCGATTGCTAATTCATAAATTTGCTTTTGGCTTTTATTAGCTGCATCCACAATTTCTTTTATGGCCATATACATATTTTTCACTCCTTAATGTGACTAAAGAATAATAAGATTAGCTATATTGCTTAAATCTCCTAATTCCTTCTGAGCATTACCTGGCAATATCGAATCCAAAGCGAATGCATATAAATATTTTGTTTTATCTTCCAAACTATGAAAGTTGTTAATTTCCACATCATATTGTTTAAAGATCCTGCGTAAAACAAATTCAAAGTCAGCTCTTTCTGAAATCGCAATAACAACTGGCAATGGCCCCTGCAGATTTAAGCTAAATCCATCAATTTCAACATTTTTGACTTCAATCAACCCACCACCGACCGAAATACCCATTACTCTAATACTTCGACTTTCATCCTCTGCATATACATCTGCCGTATTTGGATGACCAGCAGGACTATTACCCAATTGTTCAATAAAGGTAATGTCAATTCCCTTAGACTCTGCTATTTTAATAGCATCTGGCACTTTGCTGTCATCAGCAGCTAAGCCTAATATACCAGCAATAATTGCAAAATCAGTTCCGTGACCTTTATGGGTTTCAGCAAATGATTCATAATACTTTACCACAACTTTTTTGGGAAGACCTTGAAATAATTTATTAGCAACTGTTCCAATAGCCAAAGCACCTGCAGTATGTGAACTTGAAGGGCCTATCATTATGGGCCCAATCACATCAAAACAACTTTTGTATTTAACAATCTTTTTTTCTTTAATAGATGCTACATTCATGTTCATATAAGCACCCCCATAATTTATTATTTTTAGCTGTAGTTGAATCTAAGTTATTAGAATGATCGATTCAAAACAAGTTTTGTTTGATAACGCTTTCTTTATTGAGTTGAATAAACTTCCCTTCTAATCCGCTATCCTCCGTATAGTAATCATATCAGTATGTCCAATTTTAAAAAATTACTGGCAAGTTCTTTAGAATTTTTAATCCAAAACGAGGTTTGATATTTTCTCTAGAGGTAATAAATTGTGTCTCGACGCCCTCATTATAACTTGTATATTTATAAGTTTAATCTTTTTTTATTTTTAGAAAGATTGAATAGACAGAATTTTGAATAGGTAATAAATTACACTTAGTATGTAGCAATTGTGTCCTTTGTTTGAAGCTGTATTAGTTAGTAAAAAGGCAAAAATAACACAGAGTTCCTTTCATAAACACATTGATTATATTGAAAAATCATTATAAAGATACTTATATTGTCTTTTGTTTGAACATCTTATTTTGAAAGGGAAACCTGTTGCAATAAATAATTCATTCATATGAAAAGGAATACATTAATAAAATTTAAAAACGCTTTAGTATATTAATTATATATTTTGTATAAATATTAATTATCAAAAAAAACTAACTTCTTATTAGGATCTTAACATAAAGGATACATTCCAAATAACAATGGAGATTCTGCTTTATCAATTTCTTTATACGTTATATTTCCCTCTTTACCTGCAACAGCAACTTGTACTTTTTCATTTGTTTTCACATCTTCTGCACCTATTGCACCACCCGCCAATAATCCTGTACTTAACAGACTATCGTGAACGAAAGTTAGAGAGTTATGGAACAAAATATAATGTGTATGTACATACATTTCTTTTAAAAGAAGTTTTGTAGTATGCAACTGAATTAAAAAAATATAGATTTTTATGACTCTTTTTAGGGGATATAGCAAAGTGAGATCTTTTATATGCACATTGCTATACCGAACTAGATTTCAGCATAGTATTTTTTTTACAACTCATTGATTTTTACCAAACACGTATAAAAATCAACAATATGAAAATAAACGACTGGCTAAAATTTTACTTTCAATAAAATAAAAAAGAACCTGCAAATTTGCAGATTCTCCTGATAATGATTTATATGAGTAAGACTCGAAAATATAATACAATGATTCAAAAATAAGTTCAAGTAAATTCAAAGAACCGGCTAGAGTTCGAGTTCTTTCAGAAGTGATGATGTTTTCTAGGCTTCGCAAAGTGAGAAAATACAAGAATATAATACATCGAGATTTAGAGAATTTCAATACTTAAATTAGAGGTTATTTTAATGTGATGTAACATCAGCATTTTGAAGGAATAGCAATGAATACCTTATACATCCCCAGTCTACATAACGTTTTATTATCAGTAGAAAGAAAAAGGAAAATCCCTACTTCCACAATAAATCCGCCTTGCTACTCTATTCATTTTTTGATACATTCCTATCCACCGTTTTAAGGTTCTCTTTTGTACTGTGTTAGCCAAAAAATTGTATAAATCATAATTCGTTTTTCTTCCACCTGTTTCACCCTTTCTACACCCTAGTTTTACAAAATAAGAAGTCATCAAAACTTATATTTATTACTTTCTGTTATCTCCTCTCTCTTGTTCTATGCATAGTCTATCTAAATTTTTATTAGCTACTAAAAAAAGAATTTACAGGACGATTAAAAAAAGCCAAGTGCATTGCACTCGGCTTTATGGTCGATTAAACAATTTTACTTCAGACGTATTAAACTGATGTAGATAGTCTTTAGTAGAAGTATAACCTGAATTCATGAGTGTTTTCTTTTCTTCTTCTGTGATATCAAAATTAAACGCCGACGTAAAGAATGTATTAATAAATACAGTGCGGGCAGCATCTTCTTTGGTGGTTTTTCCGCTCTCATGACCTTTGATCATGGTTTGAGACAAATTCCATGCAAAATGAATAAGAGAATGGCCAATATGATGTTCTGTTGAGGTTGCGATATGTTTTAACATGGCAACCTCCGCCTGAGATTCTAAACGGAAACCAAGTGTTTCTTTGTTGTAGACAATTTCATCTGTAGGATCAAAGAAAGATGCATTGTATTTCGTGTGTAAGCTTCTTAATGTAAAATGATCCTCTATATTGCTTATCAGTTTATTAACCTCGTCAATCGTATCTGTGGTCGTGAAGTGTTCTTCTTTATTCACAAAACTTTTTCGATCAAATAAACGAATTGGGTAGTTATCGAGTACACCTCCGTCTACATAATAATCTTTATCCCATTCCACAGATTTAAAAAAGAATGGGATGGACATCGAAATCCGCACAGCAACTACTAATGGGACATCAGGTGTCGTTTCGCGTGAAAACGTACGAAGCTGGTGTGTAGAAATGTTCGTTCCTTGGAAAAACACGTCTTTTCCTGTTTTGTCATACAACTGCTGAAAAGTTGTGTCCTTACTCCCTGTCCACTTTTCAACAATCTTTCCTACCCACTCAGTGAAGAAATCCCCTTTATAGATACCAAAACCATCAAAAAATAAACGAATGTTATCTTGTACAATCGAAAAATCATCATCTTTAAACGCTTTGAAATTCATGTCTTTGTGGATTTTTACAAGATCTGCGAATGGAATGGAAAGACCTAAAAGTAATGCAGTAATCGCTCCTGCTGAAGTCCCTCCAAATCGTTGTATTTCTGGTAAAATCCCTTCTTCATTTAGTGCACGGATGGCACCTATATAAGCGCTTCCCTTTACCCCGCCACCTTCAAATACTAAGTTACGAAATGGATATGCCATTATATACCTCCAATAAAGAAATTTTCGATCTGTTATAGTATCGGAAGTATATTGAAATATATTCCAAATGGTATTAAGAAAGTTTCATGTCCTCCGATACGTATGGCCGAATTATCTTTATTCAATGGATGAATTGTTTGAAAGAGAAGAAATTTGCTTGGAATGGTAATTTAGTAGGATAGGAAACAGGAAACGGAGCGCATCTTTTGATGCACTGAATAATATCCCCTTTTGAAATCGTATATAACGTAACTTCTTTTCCGATGTCCAAGTAAAATCACGAGTAAGAAATCAAGGAATAATCTACATTTCATAAATCCCTCACTCTCTTTAACATACAATTCAGTGAAATAATTTGTTTCAAATACGTAGAAATATGGTTTAACCAGCAATCAATGATCAGGTCTTCTTACCCTAAGTAAACCTAAATCTATTTGTCTCCATACAGAAAGGAATAAATAGTTTTGTTCCTATTCATGAAATAGTACAATATATGCAAAATTACATATCTAATTAATTGCTTTTAATGTTATATTTTAATAGCGATGAATGCTATTATTTCATAAGTTGTCAACAAGCGTTATGTATGTATGAGAAAAGGGAAGGAGCCAAATAGGCCCCTTCCTTTTTCTACTAATTAACTAAATTACTCTCTGGTAAAAATTTAAATAGTAATGCTCATTTACAGGCGTCTGATTATGCATTAAACATGCTAACTTTGCTTGCTGTCGGAAAAATTAAAAACGATAGCATTAAGCTATTAAGAGACAAAAATTCATCAACACGAAGACAGATTTGTCTTGGCTAGATAAATTTGGTGATAAATACAGGAAATAAATCTTACGATTCAATGATTCTTTTTCCTGCCCTCTCCCCTTGCCACTTCTGTTTCATGACTTGTAAATAGAGATCTTCAAACTCGTTAAAATGGAT
Organism: Bacillus sp. HMSC036E02; assembly: GCF_001836235.1. Taxonomy (NCBI): domain Bacteria; kingdom Bacillati; phylum Bacillota; class Bacilli; order Caryophanales; family Bacillaceae; genus Bacillus; species Bacillus sp. HMSC036E02. Next base: position 22,104 of record NZ_KV827868.1, read on the forward strand.
GCGAAAAACATCTAATGTATCGATATAAGCAGAAATCACATCTTTTTCATTAAAATGGATACCTTCCTGTGCTAAGTCATAGCTATCATTAAGGCTGTATAAATCAAAATATTCTTCTTCCCAATACAGGCCTCTATTTACTAGTAATCGAGTAGAGCAAGTAATCGCTTGTTTAATATTCCATTTCTGAGCTACTAACTTTTCATTTAAGACTGAAAGAAGGATGTTTACCAAGGGTTTTTCATCAACTATGCGGCTATATGACAGTAAAGCCGATTCTATATATATCAGCTTTGCTTTAGACATTAAAGATATCTCCATAATTTCATATGGCGGGTGATCACTTGCTTCAATCAACCTATCGCACCATGAAATAACCTCCTCTCTATTCCAAAGTCCGCAGCCTAGTCCTAATGCATACAAGTGGGCTAAAGTTTGATAAGATTTCAATATGTTTCACCTTCAATTTAACTGTATAGTGGTATTGCATTCATTTTGGAAATAATCACGCTTAGTAATAAATATAATAAGCTGCCCAAACGGACAGCTTATTTGCATTAAAAACACTATACATGAACTTTTGCTTTTTTTCGACGCACAAGCCACCAAACTAAAGATAGCAGTACTAGGGGAAACGGAAATACCTGAATAAAGAAAAATACTTCCCAAAAATCGTGCATCGTACTACCAGAAGAATCTGTTGCCATCCCGCCAATAAAAAAAGACAATGGAATGACAAGTATATTTATACCTAAACTAATCATTAGGAATGATAGATTCTTCTTCCAGATTACTGGTAATGCAGCCACGATTAATAAAACCAATGCAGTACCCAGTATAAGAAACAGTGCTCCAAATAAAAATACAAAGTATAGAATAGCATTGATTAAAGGTTCCACAATAGCCCTCCTAAGGATTCATTCTATAGAAACACTCATGTTATTTAGAAAGTCAGAATGCTATACCTCTTAGTTGTCTTTCAATTTCTTCATCGCGATAGTCTTCATTTATCTGCTTAGAATACTTAATCTACTTGCTTATATTCTGGACTGCGTTAGGACATATGTTTCTATTGTACAACCAGCTAGCAAGAAACCCACACTTATCCCTGCTAATACGGTACCTTTAAAGGCTCTGTTCATATTCATTTGCCCCTTTTATCTTTTCGTATTTTTTCTCCATCCATAGACAGTCCATTATGAACGTTTTCATTATAAGTATTGTCTGCTGTTACTGTTTTACTTTCCTTACTATCTGTTTCGGCACTGATTCTTCTCGTTTACCGTTTCAGTATTACGCTTCAATTCGCATTATCATCACATAAAAAGGACATACCTATTCATATATACCCCTTTATTATTTTATATTGAAATAAATAATGGTTCAAAGTTATTTTGTGAAAATCATACAAAAATTAATAATTCATCGATTACCCAACAATAGATAATATGGATAAAGAAAAAATACTAGAGAATATCACATTGTAGTAGTCTCTAGTATCTTTTCATAGTATTTTAGCGGCTATGCAATACGGAGGGATAAAAAAGGACCTCTTACGGAAAGATAAGAGGTCATCAAGAAGATAAAAATGTTGTATTTGAAACACGCGAGTTTCTAATTCACATCATAACACAATATATCCATATATTCAATATATACATTTAAGATAAGGAATATTACATCATTAAAGATTACGGTGAACCAGGAGATAGTGCTGAAAATGAACCTACTTTGCGCAACATTTTCCCGAAAAAGCATGCGGATGTCGCACCTGCTAAGACATTTTGAATAATCTTTGCAGCTGCTACATCAACGGGTAATTTACTGTATTTCTAATCTAGAGAATCAATTGTCCAATCCCATACTTTTAAAACTAGTGCAATAGATCTTTTTAATTACATACTTAATTTATTTTTTAATGTCCAATATTTTTCTCCATTAGCTTCAAAAGAGAATTCTACCCATCCATTTGGATCTTCACGATAAATAAAGATGGTTGTTCCAGGAGTTACTGTACCAACTTTATTTTCCTCGACAGCTACATCTGGTCTACTTTTAATTTTCAAATTAAATGGATAAGGTACCTGGTAGTAAGTAGCTGATGATACAACATTTGTGCTTGAACCGTCTGCATACATTTTATACGGAATTTCATTTGATAACGCTTCGACATCTAATGTTTCAGGATTCTTTGATAATTTTTTTTCATATGTATAGTCTTCTACACGAAACGGTTTAATACGTTCCATAATGCCTGCAATTTTCTTAGCCCAGCCTTTATCTGATGCATATTTCACATTCATGCCAGTTAATGTTGGCCCGTTATAATACATACCATTTTCTTCTAAATATCTTTCTCGTACATAATTAGCATTATAAGCAATGCTATCGCCGTAGCTTGGTAAATATTTCGCATATTTAAACGGCTCTCCATCATATGCACGTAGACCGAATAAATTATGTTTTTGATATGCGATTTCTGATTTTCCGTATCCAGATTCTAAAATCGCATGCGCCGCTAAATAATGAGCACTCACGCCATATTGATTTTGCGCATTGATAAAATCTTGTCCATGTCCAACTAAGGGACTATCTGAATGATATTTTGCAATAAAACTATCAATCTCTTGAGCTGTAATTTTCGAAGCCACTGTTAAATTTAAATCTTCATATGAGGTAGCAGTAATAACCTCTTTTTCATCGTTTAAATTTTGTTGTAACATATCTGTTTTTGCAGTAAGTTGAGCAGCTTCAGCACGTGTTATAAATCTATTTGGTTGCCAACCGTTCTCGGTACCATTAGAAATTTTTAAATCTATTAAAATATTGGCATGTTTTTCTCCCCAATGCCCTTTTAAATCTTCAAATCTAACCTGCTCGTTATGATTTGCTGTGCTTTGTAGTTTATATGCATTTACTAGCATGGTAGCCATAGCAGCACGAGTTACTTTTCCGGATGGATTAAAGATTCCATTACCTTCACCTTTAACAATACCAGCTTTTTCAGCAGCAGCAATATAAGGAGTAGCCCAGTGATTTTGTGAATCTGTAAAAGATGGTTTTGCATTAGGATCAATTTGTATACCTAAAACTTTTGTCATAATTTTTGTAGCCGAAGCTCTGTCTAAGGAGTCATTTGAACCAAAAGTTCCATCTGGATAACCATTTAATACCTGTTTATCAACTAAATAGTTAACGGATTTATCAGCCCATGTAGGAACATCTGGGAATTTATGAGTATCTGCTAAAATATTAGAAGAATAGGATAATATAGCTCCTGCAAGGATACCTGTTGCAATTAATTTGTGCTTCATTAAAATAAACACCTCTACCATTGTATTTATCAAATTGAAATTTTCTATTTTTATATTTACATGTTTGTAATAATAATAAAATCGTATTATCACGCATTCAATTTGATGTAACGAGTATAGTTACTTATATACACAAGTGTCAATGAATTTCTTTTACAAAAATGCATAATTTTTACATTATTTTGTAATTGAATTATGTATAAATTTTGTAAAGGACCTTTTGATAGATTTTACCTGAATAAATCTCTTTAGTTGTTAATTTGCCAATCTTTCTTGTTTACTATTAATCAATTAAAAAAAGAATTTTTTTTGTTTAAGAGCTACTTTAAAATCTTAAGTTGATGGATGTGTGAACGTACCGCTACTAAAATTCTTGCTTTTAAATCATTATTACTGTATTATATTTACGTATCAATATAAGGATTATATTATATAAAAAGGAATCAAATCTATAAGTAAGATTTAAATCCTTTTCGAAATCAAAAAGACTTTGTCAAAATCTAATATAATTTATGCTTGTCTTTTTAATATGTATCTAGTAAAAACATATTTTTTATCCATAGAATTCTGTTTTCAATGATAGGAATTAGTGTTCTAAACAAGAAACCGTACAAAGTGATCTGAAAAACCTGAGAGATATTGTATGTAGTTTGCTCATCTCCAGGTACTACAATAAAAGAGCCTTACCTTTCTAGGCAAGACTCTACTAGTTTAGTTGTATACTATTTACATGATAACTAAGAAACAGAAAACATATAACACCAAATAACAGCACCCTATTACTCCTCCTACAGCTAATACCTGTTTAACCCAACTCTTAAATTTTTGATTACTGTAAATCGCTTGCACTCTTTCCATATTTCCTCCTATTAAGCAGAACCCTTAAAGACTCTCACCTCGCTATAGTACCATTAAAAAATGAATAATAGAGATCTAATGTATAAATATGCAATATTGCATACGAAAATATATTGTTATAATTGTAAGCGCTTACTATAATAAGGTTATAAAGATTTATTACATCTTAATACGAAAAAGAGGAGAGAATAATATGGAAATCGCAATGGCAGTTTTAAAATTTATAGGTGGAGCAATCCCATTAATTCAAGAACTACTAAAAGCATTTATGTAAATTCACTATTTAGCAATTATTTATAAAAAATTATCATACAAATGATCTGTATATAAAAAATGAATTGGTTTACAGATCATTTGCGTGATCAAGGTCCCTTTAACATGACTAAGGGGACTTTTTAAAATTTTTAAATAATTAAGGTTACGTCACATCACGATCAAGTTAGCAAAATAAAATGAAACTTTAACTTGATGGTGATGGGGTAACAGTTGTGATTTAGAGATAAGATCAGATTATACAAAGTTTTGCACGTCAGCGATACTGAAAATAAACTTCGCCTTTAGTAGCAAGAATCCCCAATAAAGATAGTCAACTTGCCTATTTAGGAATAAGAGTGTCAATTTAAATGATGCATTCTGAAACACTACTCTTCTTCTAAAATAGCGTAATAATATTCATCCCACCATTCATTCCCATGTGGTATACACTTCCTGAAATAGCCTTCTCTTCTCATTCCAATCTTCTCCATTACTCGATATGATGGGGTATTTTGTGGCTGACATGTAGCTATAATCCTATGTAATTTCATTTCCTTAAAGCCATATTTCAATGTAGCTTGTGCTGCTTCAGAAGCATATCCTTTATTGAAATATTTAGGATTGAACACCCAACCAATCTCATATGTATGCTCACCAAAATATTTATGAAAAACTATATGACCAATCAGGATATCCCTATCTATTAATACTACAGGAAAGTTCTTAGCATTTTCACCAATGTTTTCATTCACAAAGTTTCTTGTATTTTCTTCAGTAAAAACCCCTTCAGGTATGTATTTCATAACATTGATATCTGATGTATACTCATGAACAGCTTGCCAATCTTTGAACTCAAATCTCCGTATTAATAACCTTTCTGTTTTTATAAACATTTACTTTTCCCCCTCAAAAAATTACAACTATATTTGAAATTCACATTTAACCCTTAAAACAAAAAAACTTGTAGGAATCTCTACAAGTTCTTTTTAGTTTAAGGCGAATATAAGGACCAAACAAACTATCTTACAAATTGACCGTAGAAACTTCAAGGGTAATGCTTTGACAAATATATTATATAACAAATATTAACATCTACAGAATTTATTTTTGAAAATTATGTGAATTAATAAATAAAATAGTTTTTTCTTAGATATTATTGTTAATAACTGGGTATCATTATATTTCATTCTGCAACTTATTTAGAAGAGCTATGTACATTTCGAAGAAGTTCTTCAATAAGTTTTGTTTTTTCATTTACCTTTGTGGCATATTTGAAATCACCATAACAATATGGATACCTAA